>JAQXNS010000140.1 GCA_029098125.1 bacterium | reverse complement strand
GATATAAGTAATATGAAGGTGATAAAATGAAAAAAGATAAGTTAAATTTTTTACTTTATAAGTATTCTTTTGATAAAGGTTTTTTAAGTTTTATCGTAATCTCTGTTGCTTTGTGCATATTTTTGATATTTGGAATTTTTGAAAATTTGTTATTTTTAATTCCGATTATTGCTATAGTAATTATTGATTTATATTTGATAATAAAGTTATTGATTATAAAAAATAAAGTAAGTAAAAATGATTTGGAGAGTGTAAACTTAACTAATGCACAAGCTCATATTAAGGAAACTAAAGAAACAGCTAGTTCTAGTGCAATTTTAATAAAGTTATATATAATTGATGAAAATAAAAAGAAATATAATTATTACTATTTGACAGGAGACTTTTCGATATTTTGTGTAAACACCTTTTAACGTTTTCATTTTAGAGCGACGATAACTCGCAATCAAGCATATCTTTATTATGAATTGCTCTTTTTCCAGTTTTTAAGTTATATCTAAGGAACAGACTTACAAGAAACCTTTCTTCGCTTTCTTGTGTCGACCGTTGAATATGAATTTTAGCTTGTCTCTTAATCTCTTTATTAAAGGCTTCAATTCGATTATTTGTATAGATTCTTCCTCTTAATTCTTTAGGAAATCTGTAGAAATTGAATGTACTTTCAATATCCAGTTTTTCGAGCCATTCTTTAACATTTGCATATTTTGCGGACCGTTTCATTTTAAACTCTTCAAATGCTGCTTTAGCTTTTTCATATGATTCATGTTTTGCTAACGAAGCAAATTCGTTTGAAATTGTATACTTATCTGATGACCTGACTTTTGAAGCTAAATTTCTTATCAAATGTACAAAACAACGTTGATACAACGCCGCCGGCAAACGCTTTTTAATAGTGTCTTTGAGGCCTGTGCAGCCATCGCTAACAACAATTCTTGTATTTTTAAGTCCTCTTTCCATAAGCGATTCTAACAATGCGTCCCATTCAGAAGCGCTTTCAGTTGGTGTAATTGAAAATGCTAAAACTTCGGGGAAACCATCCATATCAATGCCCATTATTATGTTAATTGCCTCTTTTTCAACTGTATCTCTTCGTAATGGCACGTATGTAGAATCCATAAATATTGCAAAATAATCGGATTTTAGAGGCTTTTTCTTAAAATTATCAACATCTGCTTGAACCGCATCTACAATTTTTGAAATTGTTGAGGTTGAATATTTGTGTGAATAAAGCGACTCGATAATTTCTTGTATTTCATAATCCGTCATGCCTGCTTTATATAACTTTAAAACTAAATTAGGGATATTCTTGGTAGTCCTTGTATGCTTCTCAAAAAGGACAGTTGAGAATTCCGCATTACGATCGCGCGGCACTTTGATCTTTATATCACCATATGTTGTTTTTAGATCTCTTTCGTAGAATCCGTTTCTTGAATTGCCTAATTCTTTTGCTGCTCCTTGCTCATTTTTATCGTAACCAATAAAAGTATTGAATTCACAATTTAAAACACTATTAACAGCATGTTCAACCTCTTTTCGTATGTATTCTTGCAATACATTTTCTAAATTCAAATTGTCGTTATTTTGCAAATTTTCTTCTAACACATTTGCTAAATTTTGTGATAAATTATCCATAAACAGAACCTCCTTTATGTTGTCAAATATTATTTTAAAAGGTTCTGTTTTTATTTTCTACAACAAGAGTTCATCAGTTGACATGATGAACGTTTACACAAAATTCTGGATACTCCC
>JAQXNS010000139.1 GCA_029098125.1 bacterium | reverse complement strand
TCTTGATTAATAGGTTGATCTAAAAGTGCTAAGCGTAAAAAATAACTAATTAAAGTTGCAATTAAAGAAATTATTAATAAAAATGAAAGAAAAATTAAACATCCTTTAAAAAATAGATGTTCTTTTTCTTCCTCTTCTTCTCTTATTTCATTTTTATTTTCTTTATTTTGATTTTCCATAACTAATTACCTCTTATATATGTTGCATCTTGCCCAATTTCTAGCCCTCTATCAACATATAAATATTCACCATTAAAATTAAAGAAAAATACATCACATGTTAATTTACCAATCCATAAATTATCTTTAACTGAATCAATAAATGATGAACAAGATGTAGCAAGTAATAGCGGCAAAGCAAAAACTAATTTTGATAAATGTTTATTAATACGTTTCATAACAAAAATCCCATTACTATTCTAACAAATAGTAATACAATACTCCAAGATTGCCCTATTATTTTATATACTTTTAATAATTCAGCACTTTTTTAGCGCGATTAAGCACAAAAAACAACGGATTAAAATTACAACATTATTTAACTTTTTCACCTTTTTCTTGATACTAAATTAAGAAAAAAACATCTAATAAAAATGATTGTTTATTTAAATATTTTTGCCTTATTTTTTGACTACCAATTTTTCTAATTTTTTTCAAAAAATATGTTAATCATATTTTGATTTTTTAGCATTAAGTATTGTAGAAAATATCAATGAAAATAATGCGATTTTCAAAGATTTAGAATAAAGTATTTCAATCAAAGATTCACCTAAAATTCTTGTAGATATTTCACTAATTTTTACAAAAATAGCGGAGTTCTGCAGGGTTTTTGAGAAAATTTCAAAAAAACTTATGCTCTTGAGATGTAAAAAATCAAGGAGTTTTCGACACATTATTTATAAAAAAATTGAACTTACAAATTTTATTTTTTCGGCAATTTTTTCCTTCTGAATTACAATTTATAATATTCTTTATGCATAAAAATAAATATCATTATACAAATCTATTTTGGTTTTTTTCCTATTTTACTTTGGTTTTTTTTCCTGTTTTACTTTGGTTTTTTTCCCTAAAATTTTCCTAAAAAAGAACAAGTTTATTCAACATTTGCTCCTTTTTTAACGTTACATCTATGACATAAAGTTTGTAGGTTATCATATGTTGATTTACCACCTTTAGCGATTGGATAAATATGATCAACTTCAAGATCGTTAGTTTTTCTTCCGCATTTCTTGCAGCGATAATTATCACGTTTATAGATTGCAAATCTCATTTTATTTGTTACTTTGCCTCTTTCAACTCTACAAATTGATTCCCAGATGTCATTATTTAAATAAAAAACTCCACGTTTTTTATTTAAATCAGTAATAATGTTTTCTATTCCTTCAGTATAGAAGATAGCTTTTTTAGATGTCTTATATACGCCATTAATATTTGTTAAAGTTAAACAAACAGCAATTTTAAGTTCAGTTATAGGAAGTAATAGATTATTAGATGTAATTTTTCTTTCATATTTATTTAATCTTTTTAAATTTTTAGGTAGTTCATTAGTGTCATATGTATTAAATGTAACTGATTCTTTTATTTCACTATTATATTTATCAAAATTATCTTTATTAAATGAAGCATCTTTTATTGCTTCTTTTACTTGCTTTTGAAGATAGACAAGCTCATAAACTAGATAATCTTTACATGAAATATCATTATACATATTTAAATTATCATAAGAATGATTCATGTCGAAATTTTTAACTTCTTTAAAATGGTATCTTGAATTAATTTCTTTAATTTTTCTTAAAGAAAGACTATGTTCTTCGATAAAACTAATGTATTTCTTTTTAATTATTAAATGAGTTATTAAAACTGTAATGATTACTGCACCAATTAAAAGAAAAACTAATAAAACAGTTAATTCTTCACCCATAAAAGTCCC
>JAQXNS010000138.1 GCA_029098125.1 bacterium | reverse complement strand
CCCATTTTGCCTCTAAGGCCGCCAGTTCCAAATTCAATATCCTTAAAAAATGCGTCGTCAATCTCTTCCTCCGACATATTTTTTAAAATTATTTTTTCTTCATCGCTAATTCTATTTGAGTTTAGCCACTTTAAGTATTTTTCTTTAACTTTTTCACTTAACATAAAACACCTTAAACAATGATGAAGGCGGAAAAATTTCCGCCTTCATGTAATTAATCAATTTTAATTCTTCCTAATGAAATTAATTTTTGAGATTTTCTATCAAATAATGCGATTTCTTTACCAACTATATCGATATGAGCTTTTGCTCCAATCTTATAATCAACTCCACCAAAGATAACACTTGTTAATATGTATTTTCCAATTCTTAATTTAACTGTTGTTTCCATACCAGCAGGAAGTGCGTTATAAATTTCGCTTTCTAACTTACCTTCACTATCAATTCTTAAGAATTCAGGCCTTATGCCAATGACATATTCATCATCGCTAATTTCTATTTCATCATTGCTGTCTTCTTCGCCACTGACAGTATTAATATGGAAGTTAAACATTTTATCAGAATTTACTTTTTCAATATATTTTTTATCTTTACTGAGTTCTTCCGCTTTTTCTTTTTCTTCTTTATCAATAATACGATTTTCTTCTTTGATTTTTTCTAAATCAACATATGTGTTTGGAATGAAAGTTGCATCAACTTCATCAAATAATTTCATTTTGATCTCTTGTCCAACTTGTGTTGCTTTTACTTCTAAGAAATTTATAGCTGGATTACCAACGAAGTCTGCAACAAACAAATTATTTGGTTTTTTATAGACATCAAGAGGTGCATCATATTGTTGTAAAACACCATTATTTATAAGACAAATTTTTGTAGCAAGTGTCATTGCCTCTAATTGATCGTGAGTAACATAGACAAATGTCGAATTTGTATCAAGGTGGAGTCTTTTTAATTCGCCTCTCATTTCAAGTCTGAGTTTTGCATCAAGATTTGATAATGGTTCATCCATGAAGAGAACTTTTGGACCAGGTGCAAGTGTACGAGCGATTGCAACTCTTTGTTGTTGACCACCACTTAATTCACTTGGATATCTATCCATAAATTCGCCAATTTTAACAACTCGAGCAACGTGTCTTACTTTAAGATCGATTTCTTCTTTTGTAAGTTTTCTATCTTTAACGACAACTTCACCATCTTTAACAAGTTCATAAGCATCATTGACCTCGTAGCCTTTTGTCTCATAATCTTGAATTTCTTTATCGCTTAATTCTTCATATTTAGTACTTTCAACAAGTGCTTTTTCGTGAAATTCGTCTCCGTTATAGATATTTTTTGCAAATTCATAGATTTTTTTAGCAGAAATCATTGAAATTTTAAAAGTGTCAACAATTGCTAAAAGAGCTTTATCGAGATTCAAATTACCTTTTTTATCTATTGCACTTAAAATCGCAGCTTTGATTTTGTCACTTTGTTTTAAAACTTCTGCGATTCTTGCATCTGTTTTTGCATTTTCAGCATAGACTTTCATTTCTTCTTTTACGTTTTGAAGACCAAAAGTAATGTTTTTATAAACAGTCATATGTGGCCATAAAGCATAATTTTGGAAAAGGAAGCCAACATGTCTTTTACTAGCTGGTATATTTACACCAGTTTCACTATCGAAGACAGTTTCGCCATTAATTGTAATTTTTCCACTTGTTGGTGTTTCTAGTCCAGCAATCATTCTAAGTGTAGTGGTTTTACCACAACCAGATGGACCTAAAAGTGTAATAAATGATCTATCATCAATTTTTAAATTTAAATTATCAACGGCATAAAAATCGCCATATCTTTTTGTAACATTAGTTAAAATAATTTCTGGCATAATATTAACCTCCAATGCCTTTGTCTAAGCTTGCTCCTGTTACCTTATTAATTAGATAATTGAAAATTAAAATAACAACAACAAGAATTAAGTTTGCTCCATTTTCTAATGCTGGGAGTCCAGTTTCTGATAATTGGAACATTAATGTTGTAAGAATTAATCCACTTGGTGCAATGAAAACGAATAGTGACAATTCTCTCATACATGAGATAAATGGTAATAAATATCCACTTAAGAATGATGATTTTTGAATTGGGAAAACTATTCTAATCATACGTTTCCACCAAGGAATATTTTGAATCATTGCAGCTTCTTCGATTTCATTTGATAATTGAAGCATTGCATTTAAACTGCTTCTTGATGCAAATGGAATATATTTTAAAACACCTACGATGATACAAACTAGGAATGGAAGCGCATATAGCCATTTAATATTAGTTGAAAGTGAAAAGAAAACAGCACTTAATGAGATTGATGGTAAAAGGTAAGGCAAAAATGCTAAACCATTAACAAATTGTGCGCCTTTTGATTTTCTCTTTTTACTAACAGCATAACCTATTAATAAACCTACAGTTCCAGCGATTAATGCACAACAAATACTTAAAGCAACACTTCTTCCTAAAGCTTCCCAAATTTGTGGAGTATAAAAGATGCCTTTATAACCATTACGTAGTTCAACCTTGCTTGTCCACCATCTGGTTGTTAATCCGCTTGAATAATCACCGCTATTTGGTAAAAGTGATTCAAGAAGGAACGAAACCATTGGACCAATGCAGAAAAATAGAACAATAACTGAAAGAACTCCGCTTGTAATCCATTTTCCAACTTTTCCTAAGTTAACTTTAGAAACTTGGCCACTCTTTCCGCTAACTGTTGTATATTGTTTTCTGCTTCCAGTTGAAAGTGTATTCATTAATAAAATAAGAACGCCAATGATAATTAATACAAGAGAAATGACATTTCCTTGACCAACCTTTGTTCCATTTCCTTGAATCATCGATTGCATTTTTGTTGCTAAAACTTCAAATCCAATTGGCTTTCCTAACGTAACTGCTACTGGGTAAGAACTCATAGCACTAGAAAATACAAGCAAAATTGTACTTAAAAGAGCTGGTTTTAAGATTGGAATTGTAACTTTCGTAAAGATTTTCCATCTTGGAATATTTAAAATTGTTGCAGCTTCTTCAAGATTTGCATCCATATTACGTAAAATTCCACCAATTAAAATGTAAGCAAATGGTGCGTAATGTAAACCTAGAACAAGTGCAATTGGGAACATCCCATAAACCATCCATTCTGGTGAAGCTAAACCAGTTATAGCTTGGAATTCACCAACATAACCTGGGCTACAAGATGTTGAAATAAACATATTTTTCCAAAATAACGCAAGAGTCCATTGAGGCATAATATATGGAAAAATAAATACAGTTGAAATAAATTTTTTAAATCTGAGATTTGTTCTAGTTATTAAATAAGCAACTGTACCACCAAAAACGATAGCAAAGATACAAGCTAGAACACTAACCGCCAAAGAATTAATTAAAGGAAGATAAAAATCTTTCCAACTAGTTTTTGACCCAAAAACACTATAATAGTGATAAAAAGTCATATCACCGTATTTTGCGTTTGGAACATTTTCCATTAAATGAACAGTTAATGTATCAATAAGAACCGTAACTAATGGAGCTAATTGTAGGACTAAAAGAAGTACTCCAAAAAATATTAAGATAGTATTTGCAGGTACTCCGAAAAAAGTTAATCCTTTATTACAGGTTTTTTTGGCAGATTGTTTTAAAGACTGAATATTTAAGTCCATTACTTTCTCCTAAAAATAGTTTCTTTTAAGAAATAGAGGCAAGTATCCTTGCCTCTATTATGATTATTAATTCGAATTAATGATATAAATCAATAAATTCTTTTACTTCAGCATAGTTAGCAGCGATGTAAGCAGGATCTTCAATAACTACATTTCCACCGTTTTCTGCTTCCCACCAACTTGATTTTGGATCGTTTAATGCTGGGAAAACATTTTCTTTTGAATCGTTTTGTTTCCAAACTTTTTCTGTTTTGCCATCTTTTTCTTCTTCGACGAATTCACCA
Organism: bacterium; assembly: GCA_029098125.1. Lineage (GTDB taxonomy): Bacteria > Bacillota_I > Bacilli_A > RFN20 > CAG-826 > Onthovivens. Next base: position 8,787 of record JAQXNS010000138.1, on the reverse strand, counting down.
TGACCATATTTTGTTCTATCGATGTTGATTGAAGGCATTGTTGGATAGTCACCAATATCAGTTGCCCAAGCTTTATAACCTGTAGCTGTTGTTGATAAGAAATTGATGAATGCACAAGCTGTGTATGGATATTTTGCATATGGTGAAACTTGTAAATAGTGTTTATACATGAATCCACCAAAACCTTTAATGTGACTTGTTGCTGTTGTTCCATCAGTATTTTCGCCACCTAAAGCACATATTGTGAAGTTTTTCTTTGAAACATCGTTTGTTTCTTGGATTGAAGCGATCTTTGAATAAACAATCCAACCAGCTGTTCCAGCAGCTGTTTTTGATGACATTTGGTCACGAGCTTTACCATCATCACCAAAGAATGAAGCGTTTGTTAAGAATCCTTTGATAAATGCATAAGCATATTTTTTCTTTTCGCCTTTATCTTTGTAATCATCAACATTAATTTCTGCTTTTGCATCATTTGTTGAATCTTCATAAGCTGCTTTTAAGACATCACACCATTTATCTTGTGTTAACATGATAAGCCAATCCATATTGACATTTTCATTATTTGGATCCATTGTGACAAGTTTATTTTTAAATTTAGCACCTGTGAAATCCCAAACATTATCGACTGTTGTGTTTCCATCAGCATTGTTAACCATCCATGTCTTCATATTATATTGAAGAGCAAATGGATTTCCGTTTAAATCTTTATTTGTATCATTTGCATCTTTCCATTCTTTTGGAATGTAGTTTACATAATGAGCATAATCAAGACCTTTCTTTTGAAGTTGGTAACCATCTTGAACTAAGAATGCAGAATATCCATCTTTAACACCAGCATCAAGTTCGCCATTGATTTTTTCATAGATTTGACCATCAACCATTGATTCTTCAGTAATTGACATTTTTTCACATTCTGCATTATATTTTGTGAGTTCAGTTCTGAATGCACTGATAGCTTTTTTGAATCTTGATGATGTTCCGACAAACTTTAATTCGTTTCCGCCAATTTCTTCAGCTGCTTTTTTAAATAAGTCATCACGGCTAAGTGTCATTGCCTCGTTGACAGCTGAAACTACTCTATCTTCAGGTTGAATTCCACTAGCAGCGCCAGAACACGCAGTAACCGCTGTGGCAGCACTGATAAGTAACGTTGTAGCTAAAAAAGCTTTATTTAATTTACTCATACTAAATTTACCTCCTTAAGTATGATTTTTACTTTCTAATAAAAATATATACTGTAAGCGCTTACAAATCAAGTATATTTTTATATTTTATTTACAATTTATTTACAATTATTATTTGAAAGTCAAAATAAACATTGTTCCGATATCGATTTTTGACTTAACGTCAATGCTAATTTCATAGTATTCACAAATATGTTTTACAATTGCAAGTCCAAGCCCTGTTCCGCCATCTCTCCTACTTCTAGCTTTATCAACACGATAAAATCTCTCAAATATTCTTGATAAATCATCTTCTTTTATTCCGATACCGGAGTCTTGAACGATTATCTCATTTTTATTTGAATTTATCTTAATTGAAATCTTACCATTATCCTTATTATATATAATGGAATTTTCAATAATATTCTTGAATAATTTCTCAAAATCATCATAATTCATATTTAAAATGAAATTTTTGTTTCCACATAATGAAATGTCTAAATTTTTAGCTGATATTTCAAGTTCAAGCGAACTTATGATTTGTTTTATTCCGTTATAGGAATTAATTTTTTCAATTGTTCGTAAATTTTGATTTTCTAAACTTGAAAGCTCGAGCATATCAAAAATGATTTTTTTCATTCTAGTTGCATCACGTAATGATTTATTTAAAGCGTTTTCGACTTCATCTTTATCGTTAATTATTCCTTCTTTTAACATTTCAATATAACCAATGATTGATGTAAGTGGCGTTTTTAATTCATGAGAAGCATTTACAAAAAACTCTTTTTTCATTTCACGTGAATTATATTCATCAGTTATATCAATCATCAATAAAGAGGCACCAGGTTTTTCATTTACAGTTGACCATTCATAATTAATTGGATTTATTAAACATTCATAAACCTTGCCTTCAATTTTTTCAATATAATCAAAAGACCTTAAAGTTTGAACAACCATCGACATATTGCCTTCGATACCTTTTGCAAGCGACATAATTTCAAAAGATTTTCCATAAGCATCGTTTTTTGAAACATTAAAAATCTCACTTGCCTTTTTATTAAACATGATGATTTTGTAATTTGAATCAATAACGACAAGACCTTCACCAAAAGAATCGAGAATAAATTCAATTTTTTGTTCACTTTGTTTTGTCATTTTAAATTGTTCTTCTAATTCCTTTCTTGAATCACGAACAATTAAGGCAAGATTTTTTAAATCTTCTTCATATTCAACAGATTTTTCTTTTCCAACAATTTTTTGAAGCTTTTTAATTTGAATTTTTAATGGTTTATAACTCTCATTGAATTGAAAATTTAGAATAATTGCATAAATTATTGAAAAAATTACAATTGCAATAGTTCCAAACACTAAAAAATTAAATGAAAGTTTAATACTTTCAGATTCTTTAATTCCAAGACGAATGTATAAGTCTTCACCACTAACGTGAATTGTATAGTAATAAAATTTTCCATCAAGCTCGGTGCTTGAAAATGAAATAACATCATATACATCACGCTTCATAGGGTCGTTAAATACGTTTTTCGAGTCATATTTAACGAGATCGTTTCTAATAAAACTTAATCGATATGCATTTCTTTTTGAATATTCTTCAATTAACTTATTTTCATTTCTATCTAATACATATAGATCGTAAACTTGTCTCGTTTCATACACTACATAGTTTTTTAAGCTATTAAGAGATGAACCATAAACAACAGAAAAACTGATAGAATATAAAAAAATAGCGATTAAAAACGCTAAAATGAAAGAAAATAGTGTTTTTTTCTTATTCATTAATTATATAGCCAATCCCATAACGAGAATTTATGATAGTTTGATCTTTATCATCAATCTTCTTGCGGATAGATTTAATAAGCATTGTTATAGTACGATTGTTTTCTTTATTTTCATCGTTATAAAGTTCAACTGCAATTTCTTTTTTTGATACAACTCTATTTCTATTTTTAACAAGAAGTGTAAAAACTTTGAATTCAGAGTTCGTTAAATCGATAAAAACTCCATTTTTAGTTAATGTCTTATTATCAAAATTGATTACAAAATCTTTAAAAGCCACGCTTTTCTTTTGATTAAGGAATCTTCTTGCCTTTGCGTTGACTCTTGAAATGAGCTCAAGTAAATCAAATGGCTTTGCGATATAATCATCAGCGCCTAAATCAAGACCATCAATTTTATCAATTGTTAATTTATTTGCACTTACAATAATAATTTGAATATCATCATTGTTTGGATCACTTCTAACATATCTTAATAAATCTTTGCCTTGAATTTTAGGGAGCATCATATCAAGAAGAATTAAATTTGGCTTTTCATTTTTAAAAGAATCCAAAAATGATTCTCCATCTGAAAAAGATTTTACTTTGTAACCTTGCTTTTCTAAAGTTGCCTTAATGATGTAAGAAATATCTTCATCATCCTCAATCGAATATATTAAATAATTATTCATCTGTACTTCCTATTTAATATTATAAATATTTAGAAATAAATTTTAACAATTTTTATATTTTATTTACATTTTAGTTAAAATTAGATGTAATTTTCCTTTAATTGTAACTTCAGAGTTAGCGCATAGAAAGAATGAATCGTATAGTTTAGCATCGTATTCACCAACCTTACCATCGCCTTTTACTACAACTATATTAATAAAACTTTTCTCATCACTTTTAATAGTTTTTTCACCATCAATTTCAGTTAAAATTGAAGTAAAATATTTGGTTTTTGCAAGGATTTTTGGATTTTTATCCTCAATCTCATACTTATTTAAATCGATAACTTTTAAAGCTTTTTCGATGTGCAGTTCTCTTTTATTTCCATTTTTATCAACTCGATCATAATCATAAACACGATATGTTAAATTTGAATTTTCCTGAATTTCAATAAGAGTTATACCTTTACCAATCGCATGAAGTGTTCCACTTTTAACAAAGTATGTTTCGCCATCATTAACATTATATGCGTTCATATATTTTAAGATTGTTCCTTCATTGATTGCTTTTTCAATCTCATCTTTTGAATAATTATCATTCAACCCTAAATATAATTTTGCATCTTTTTCGTGAGATAAAATGTGCCAAACTTCAGTTTTTCCAAATGAATTTTCATTTTTTAAAGCATATTCATCACTTGGATGAACTTGAACACTTAAATCACCTTTTGAATCAATTATTTTTATTAACACTGGGAAAAATGGAAATTCATTAATTTTTGTACCAATTTCAGCTTTTGAAAGTACATCTTTTAATAATTTTCCATGATTTTTGCTTGAATCAATGATGCTTGGGCCATCATCATGAAAAGAAAGCACCCAAGATTCAGCAATCTTGTCGCTTTTAACATCTTTATAGATTTCTTTAAGTTTTGTTCCTCCCCAAATGTAGTCTTTAGTTGCAGATTTTAATTTAATTAAACTCATACTTACCTTCTTTCATCATTTATTTTTAACAAATATTTATATAATTCATCAAAATTTGAAGCATAGAATAAAGGTGAAGGATCTTTAGGAAAACTTCTTTTACACATAGTCATAAGAATTACATCAATTTTTGCGTTTTTTGCTGCTTGTGCATCAGAAAAAGTGTCTCCAATCATAATAGCTTCATCTATTTTAAGATTGTACTTTTTAAGTAAATATAGAATCCCATCTGGATTTGGCTTTTCTTTAATTCCATCACTACTAGTTACAACAGATGAGAAAAGTTCACTAGTTTTGGTAATTTTTAACGTTTCTAAGGTTCTTTCTCTATTTTTTGAAGTCAAAATTGTTAAAATGTAGCCTTTTTCTTTTAACTTTTGTAGTACTTCGACAACATGATCAAAAACTTTAAGGTCACTTGCGTAGTATTTTTTTGTACGATCTGTGTATTCTTTAATCATGAAATCAAGTGGATATTCTGAAAAAACTTTTTTAATTGATTCCGATAATGGTGGTCCGCTAAAAGAACGAGTAAACTCTCTATCAATAAAAGTGTCTTTTGGTTTATAAAGAGAAAATAATTCTTTCCAAGTTTTAAAAATTATTTCATCTGTATCAAAAAGCGTACCATCCGCATCAAAAATTAATAGTTTTACCATATATTAAATAGGATAGTGATAATAACTGCGATAACAACTAAAATTGAACCTAAAATTATTGCATTTCTAATAATAGCTTTTTTATCTAGCTCATCATTTATAATAATCGCATCTTTAACTTCTCTAGTTTTGTATACCCAAAGATGATGAGTTCTTAAATATTTCCAGACAACAAAGAACGCAACAATCAAAATTCCTCCACCAATCATAAAATATGAAGAAATAACGCTCATTTGATATTCAAATTCGCCATATCTTAAAGGTTCTAAAAGTGCTCTAGTTGTACCATACCAAATAAAATATAATCCACAGCAACTGCCTTCAGCATGATATTGTCTTAATCCTCTGCTAAAACCATAATAAATTACGAAATATCCGATTAAATTCGTAATTGTTTCAATTATTGATAATGGTAAATATGCTTTTGTTGGATCGTTAATAAAATGCGTGTAGTTATATTGATAGTTATATTTCAAAAAGGAAGGTAAAAATTCAATTGAGGCAAATGGGATCTCATTTCCATGGACTTCACAATTAAAGAAATTACCAAATCTACCAATTGCTTGAGCGATTAAAATTGTTGGAACTATTATATCAACTAATCTTAGATAACTAACATTTTGATAATTTAAATCTTTCTTAAAGTATTTAAGATATAGCATTACTGAAACGCCAGCAATAATTCCAAGGATTGCTCCGCCCATAATTCCAAGACCACCTTGATTAAAATACAAAATACTGATTGGATTTTGGATGAATTGTGAACTTGTTCCTCTATCTGAAATATCTAAAAGAACGTACCAAAGTCTTGCTCCAATGATTCCGCTTGGAAAAGCAATGAAAAAGCAAGTCGAAACTAAACCATGTTTTCCATAAAATTTATAAATTAGATGATCACAAAGAGCAAAAACTAAAAGTGCACCTGATAAAATGAAGATGGCATAAAAAGCAATTGAAATGCCACCATCAAGTGAATATCCATTATAATATGGAGCTGGATGAGTATAACTATTGATAAAAGCAATACCATGTTTTCCGATATATAATGAATTACAAAGTGGGTATTGCAAATATGGTGCATTGCCTTCACTCATTAAAATGAAAAATAGGAAGATTGCAGGAATTGAAGAATACATCGAAATCTTAAATATTTTTCTAATCTTTGCATCAAAGTTGTCTAAAAAATAGTAATAACAAAAACTTACAGTAAATATTGATATGGCAAAGCCAAGTAAAATCACAAAGAAATAAGCTAGAAATAATCTACCTCCGTTTAATGTAATTCCTTTATTTGAAAGGTACCAAATTGTTGTTTCATTTAAATAAAAACTTATCGTAAAAAGAACAAGAGAAAGAGTAAAAATTGCTGAAAAAACCCCTAAAAATGGAATATTTTTCTTAAAAAGTTCTTCTTTTGTAATTCTTAATTTGTCTTTTATAGCTTTAGATATAAAGAAATAAAACCCTATACATGAACCAATAAATAATAAAATCGCTATATAAAAAATTGTTGAACTCATTTTAATTTTTCCTTTCTCGCTTTATCTTCATCAAGCGATTTTTTTATATAATAACCTGTGTAACTAGCTTTAACTTTCGTAATTTCTTCTGGGGTACCTGTAGCAACAATCATTCCACCCTTATCGCCCCCATCTGGTCCAAGATCAATAATGTAGTCAGCCATTTTTATAACTTCTAAATTATGCTCAATGACTAATACTGTATCTCCATTATTAACAATTCTTTCAAGAACTTCGAGTAATTTTTTGACATCATCAATATGAAGACCGGTTGTTGGCTCATCTAGAATATAAAGTGTCTTCCCAGTTGGCCTTTTTTGAAGATAGTAAGCAAGTTTTACTCTTTGAGCCTCTCCACCGCTTAAAGTGGTTGCTGGTTGACCAACTTTTACATATCCTAAGCCAACATCAATTAGAGTTTTAAGTTTTCTTGCTAGTCCAACGTGAGGTTTAAAAAATTCATATGCATCATCAATCGTCATTTCAAGGACATCATAAATATTTTTACCTTTATATGTGCACATTAAAGTTTCTGAATTATAGCGTTTTCCATTACATTCATCGCATTTTACATAAACATCAGGTAAAAAATTCATCGGAATACGAGTAACACCTGCTCCTTGACAATGTTCACATCTTCCACCTACATTATTAAAAGAAAATCTTCCTTTATCAAAACCTTTTGCTTTCGCTTCTAATGTATTTGCAAAAATGTCTCTGATATCATCAAACGCTTTAATGTAAGTTGCTGGGTTACTTCTTGGAGTTCTACCAATAGGTTCTTGGGAAATATTAATGATTTTATCAATATTATCTAACCCTTCTAATTTTTTATATGGTCCATGGTCAACAACTTTATTGTTCATTATTCCGTCAATTGCGTTATATAAAGTTTCATTAACTAAACTAGATTTTCCACTTCCGCTCACACCTGTGACACAAGTCAAAGTTCCAAGAGGGATTTTTGCACTAATATTTTTTAAATTGTTAACTGTGCAACCTGAAATAGATAAAAATTTTCCATTTCCTTTTCTTCTTGAAAGTGGAACAGGTATGTATTTTCTATTTGCTAAATAGTCTCCAGTAATAGATTTAGGTGAATTCATTAAATCATCAATGCTTCCGGAAGCAACTACTTCTCCGCCATGAACACCAGCACCTGGGCCTATATCAACCAAGAAATCTGCGTTTTTAATCATATCTTCATCATGTTCAACAACAATTAATGTATTTCCGAGATCTCTCATTTCTTTTAATGATGCAATTAATTTTTCAGAGTCTCTTTGATGTAAACCAATGCTTGGTTCATCTAAAACATAGAGGACTCCACTTAATTTTGATCCGATTTGCGTCGCAAGACGAATTCTTTGAGATTCTCCACCACTTAAAGTCATAGACATACGTGAAAGAGATAAATATTCTAGACCTACATCTATTAAAAACTTAGTTCTATTTTTAATCTCTTCAATAACCATTGAAGAAACTGCTAATTGATATGGGGTAAGTTTGTTTCTTAATTCAGAAATCCAATTATACATTTTTTCAAGTGAAAGACATGTTACCTCATAGATGTTTAGACCATCTATTCTTACACTTAATACAGCATCAGAAAGTCTAGCTCCATGACATTTTGTACATTCTTTGTCTTTTAAAAATGAGCGATACCAATCACGAGAAAAATCGCTTGATGTTTCATTATATAATCTTTCAATTCTAGTTTTTACACCTTCAATGTAACCGTTCTTACTATTAACATTTCCACTCGAAGATTTAATTTTAAATTGTAAAGGTTCTTTCGAGCCATTCAAAATTATATCAACATCTCTCTTTGATAATTCTTTAAATGGTTTGTTGCAATCAATGTGATAAAAATCAAGCAAAAATTTAAACTGCTGCCAATCAAGATTTTTAGAGCCAACAACATTCTTATAATATAAAATAGCACCTTCATTAATAGAAAGGTCTTTATTTGGCACAAGTAAATCCAAATCAACTTCTTGAGAAATTCCAAG
>JAQXNS010000137.1 GCA_029098125.1 bacterium | reverse complement strand
CAATAACAATCATGAGAAGAATGATGTATAGAATTGCAACAAAAGTTGCTCATAAGCTTCATATTAATTGCTTAGCAAGCGGAGAAAGTGTTGGACAAGTCGCAAGTCAAACAATTGATTCTTTATCAGTAATTAATGAAGTTACAAATATACCTATTTTAAGACCTCTTTGTACTTATGATAAAGTTGATATCATTAGAATCAGCGAAAAGATAGGCACATATGATATTTCTATTAGACCATACGAAGATTGCTGTACAATTTTTGCTCCTGTTAAACCTAAAACATCACCTCATCTTGAGGAATGTTTGAAGATTGAATCAAAATTTGACTATAAGAGTTACATAGATGAATGTGTAAATAATCTCGAACTCAGAATCATAAAATAGCAAAAATAGTTGAGTTCTGCAGGGTTTTTGAGAAATTTTTCATTAAAAATTGCATAAAAAAAGCGTAGATTTTAATTATATTCTACGCATTTTTTAAGTTAGTTAATTGCTTTTTTTGCAATTGCTACTAATTCAGCAAAACCTTTTTCATCGTGAATTGCGATTTCACTGAGCATTTTTCTGTTTAAATCGATTTTAGCAACTTTTAAACCATGCATAAATCTTGAGTATGAAATATCATTAAGTCTGCAAGCTGCATTGATTCTTTTAATCCAAAGTTTTCTGAAATCTCTTTTAATTAATCTACGATCAATATATGCGTATCTTTTTGAACGCATAACTTGTTCTTTAGCAGTTTTGAATAAAGTATGTTTACTTCCGAAATAACCTTTAGCTTGTTTTAAGATTTTCTTTCTTCTTAAATGTGTTACATTTCCACCTTTTACTCTCATGTTATCGACCTCCTAGAACTATTGTTGAATGAGATACTTAATTCTCTTCATATCTGATTTAGAAACTAAATCTGGTTTTCTTAAGTGTCTCTTTTGTTTGTGTGTCTTATGTGGAGCTAAATGGCTAACATAAGCGTGGTGTCTTCTAACTTTTCCACTTCCTGTAACTTTAATTCTTTTTGTTAAAGCTTTTTTACTTTTCATTTTTGGCATAGTAATTCCTCTCTTTCTACTTTTTTACTTTGCTTGAAAGTACACAAGTTAACCACCTACCATCAAGAACTGGTTTTTTCTCAATAGTAGCGTAGTCTGTTACGTATTCAAGAAATTTATTAAGTGTTTCATTTCCTACTTCTGGGTGTGCCATTTGTCTTCCTTTGAATCTGACACCAACTTTGACTTTGTTGCCATCTTCTAAGAATTTAATAGCAGCTTTGACTTTCGTTTCAATGTCATGTTGCCCAATTTGTGGAGTTAATTGAATCTCTTTAAGTTCGATAATTTTTTGGTTTTTCTTTGCTTCTTTTGCTTTCTTTTGAGCATCAAAGCGGTATTTTCCATAATTAATAATCTTACAAACTGGTGGATTTGCTTGAGGTGCGACACATAATAGGTCAAGTTCATATGATTCAGCTTTTCTATATGCATCGATACGTGACATCTTTCCTAAGCTTTCACCATCTGGTCCGATTACAAGAACTTCAGGGAAACGAATTTTTTCGTTAACTAAGTCTCCGTTATAACGATCTTTTTTGTTTTGTTTGTCCATATTTGGATTACGATCTGGGGTAGCTATGTTAATTTCCTCCTAAAAATAGCATTTAAATAAAAAACGAACGCACTTATTGCGTCCGTTAATGTTTTAATTTATTAAATTAAACTGTAGCAATTTACCAATTAATACACTAATTAATCTGGTGAGAAGCGGACGCTCTTCTTTCTACGTGCTCAAATATATTAAACTAATTAAAACCTCTTGTCTAGTATTTTTTATTCTTCTGTATGGACAAGAGAAAAAATTGTAAATCCAATTGCAACAATTGTTGTCAATAAAACAAATGTCATTGAAATTGTTGGAATGTAGTTGATATTAATATATCTTCCAAACAATGCAGTAATGCTGAATACTAAAGCGACAGCCCATGAAGAAATGTTAATAATTCCAAGCATTTTTTCTGAAATTTGTTCGACGAATAAAGAAACTAAATTGAAAGCACAAATTGCACCTATTATACTGACGAGTGTGGCAAGGATTGCTTCAATTGTAATGTTTCCACCGTAACCAAAATCATAAACTGTGAAAAAATCACCTCTTGCTGATGTTGCTTTATATTGGAAACATAATGTTCCAAATAAACAGAAAATTACGATTGCAAAAAGGATTGATGAAATTCCAATTAATTTCTTCTTTGAAATAGTCATATTAAAACTCCTTTACAAAACACTCTTATTTTATTTGCATTTTGTCAATTTTACAAGATATTAATTTTTAATTTTGCTTTTTTTAAATAGACAGTTATAAATCTAGTTTTTATGACTAAAAAAGTGTTTAATATTTATGTTAGTTTTTGAGGTGTTTTATGTTGAATGAACAGTATGAGAAATTTGCAAAATTGAATATCTATCAAATTTATCCTAGAAGTTTTATGGATTCAAACAATGATGGAAATGGTGATCTTGTTGGGATAATTTCCAAGTTAGATTATTTAAAAGAATTGAACATTAACGCAATATGGATATCTCCATTTTTCTCTTCTCCAATGGTTGATAATGGATATGATATTTCTGACTATTTGGACATTAACCCTATTTTTGGGACATTTGATGATTTTAAAAAATTAATATTTGAAGCTCATAAAAGAGGAATTAAAGTTATTGTTGATTTGGTTGCTAACCATTGCTCAACAAAACATAGATGGTTTCAAGAAGCAATAAAGGACAAAAATAGCAAATATCATGATTATTTCTATTTTTTTGATGAAAAACCAAATGATTGGCAATCATGTTTTTATGGAAGTGCATACGAATTTGTCCCATCATTAAATCAATATTATTTACATAGTTTTGCTGTTGAACAAGCAGATTTGAATTGGGAAAATGAAGAAGTCAGAAAAGAAATTAGAGACATAGTAGATTTTTATGTCGAAAATGGTGTTGACGGTTTCAGATGTGACGTTTTAGATATGATTTCCAAAAATTTTAATAATCCAGATGGCAATCATAATGGACCACGCTTACATGAATTTATTAGAGAATTATTTGATCGTCCACATCTTAAAAATATTTTCACTGTTGGTGAATGTTGGTGCACTACTGTTGAAAACCTAGTTTCTTTTGTTGGACAAGATCGCCATGAATTGTCTACTTCCTTTCAAGGTGATGTTGTAAACGTCGGCATCAATAATTGTGATAAATTTATAAAAGGCGAATTTAAATATTCAGATATTGCAAAAAACTTAGATAAATGGCAAAAAATTTCACAAAATGAGGACTTTTTGTACACATTATTTTATGAAAACCACGATAGATTAAGAAGTGCGACACAATTTGCTAGTGCTGATGTATCTCGTTATCAATTAGTTACAGGTCTAGCAACAATGATGTATTTCTTAAGAGGCGTACCTTTTATCTATCAAGGACAAGAAATTGGATCTTTAAACTCAAATTTCTCAAGTATCTTAGATTTTGACGATATCGAAACTAAAAATTATTATAAAGATCACGTTAATCTTTTAGATGAGTCTGAAATAATTAAAAGACTAAATTGGAATTCAAGAGATAATGCTAGAAGACCAATATGTTGGGATGATTCTACATATGGCGGCTTCTCAAATCGTGATCCATGGATTAAGCTAGATACAAATAAAGATTTAATAAATGTTAAGAAAGATCTTTTAAGCGAAAATTCTATTTATAAATATTATTCAAAGATTTTTGATTTAAGGAACAAGAATGAAGTTTTCACAATTGGTGAATATGAACTTGTTGAATTAAATGACTCTTCTTATATATATAAAAGGAAAAGAGGAAATGAAGAATTTTTAATCATCATAAGTTTTGCTGACCATAATAAAATAAATACATATGGATTCAATCAAATTGTTCTTTCTAATTCTAAATATAAAGAAATTCCTAGTGAATTTAAAAAACTGGATGCTATTGTTTTGAAAAAGTAATTATGAAAAAAGCAGTTGTTTTTGATTTTGATGGAACGTTAGTTGATTCATTTGATTTAATAAATAGATGCCTCTGTGAAACAGTTGGTCATTTTAAAAATATAATTATTCCATTAGAAAAAGCTAAAGAATATTTTAAGTTTGGTCCAACAGAGGAAGGAATACTTCAAAAATCATTAACTTCTAACCATAAAGAAGCCTATATTTATTTTCTAAATTTATATAATTCGTATCACAACGAATATTTTCCAAAAACTTTAGATCAAGAACTAATAAATATTTTTTCATTAATTCATGAAAATGGATGCAAAGTAATTTTACTTACTGGTAGAGGCAAAGAAACTTTATCAATTTCTTTAGCAAAGCTTGATGCTTTTAAATATTTCGATGGTTTTTATACTGGGTCGACCTTAGGCGAAGTTAAGTGTGAATTATTAAATGAGTTAATGGAAGAATATGGATTTAGCAATGATGAAATTGCATATGTTGGTGATTCATATAGAGACACTTTATCATGTAAAAAAGCTAAAGTTGATTGTATAACTGTTACATATTTTAATAAAGAATGCGTGAAAAAACCTGACGACATTAAACAAAGTTTTACGATTGCAAATAGCATTTCTGAATTAAAAAATATCATAAGTGAGGTTTTAAAAAAACAATAAAAATATGAAAAAAACCTGCAGAATTCAACTATTTTTTTCAATATTAGCCTTTTGTGGTGGATTTTTGGACATCTTTTCTTTTATAAATAGAGGTGGTTTTTCCTTGATGCAAACTGGAAATATTATCTATTCAACAATATATTTTATAAATGGAAATATTCAGTATGCAGCTTATTGTATTACTTTGATTTTTAGTTTTTTCACTTGTCTGGTTATTTCAAATTTGCTTAAAAGTAAAATCGATAATGTGCATAAATTTAGAAAAATTTCATTTTTGATTGCAGCAGTAATATTGTCGATATGTATTTTTATTCCAATTGACTTTCAATATAGTAATGTTTTGCCATTTCAAGTGAAAAAGACGTTTTTGAATTTAATTGGAAATATCTTATTATCAGCGGTTGGTGCTTTTATTTATAATTCAACGCTAAATTCTTACAAAGTCAGTATTACAACAACGATGATGACAGCAAATCTTGGTAGATTAGCTAACTCAATATTTAGTGAAAAGAAGAATATAGGATTCTATGTGATAACAATTTTATCTTTTATTGCTGGTTTAGTTTCTTCATATTTTATTATTTGTGCAATCGGGAATAACTATCTTTTATCAAATAATTACATTGATTCAATTATCTATAATTTGCCATTATTGATTACATTATTTGGATTGATTGTATGTAAATTTTTGTATTGTGATGATCAATTTTTTGATAAATAAAAATTGATTTAAAGAAGAAAAAATATTGCAAAAATTCTCAAAAACCCTGCAAAACCTCAACATTTTTCAAAAAATATCTTTAAGATAAGCGTAAATATGATGTTAGAAGATTCACTTTTTAGACAACGCAAATCTTCTTTTTTAAAATCATTTTTTAAGCTTTTCGAAATCCAAATTTGAGTATGATAATCATGATTATTTTTTTCTTTATTAACAGAATCATACAACTCAATATTCTCATAACCTCTTAATTTAAAATCTTTATTTAGAGGAAACCGTTCTTTAAAGATTCTTGTGTTTAGTTCTTGTATTTTTTCAGGACACGGACCTAAAGAACCAAATATTGCCCATTTTACTGCAGGAAACTCATATTTCACACTGTTTTACTCTTAATGAAGAGTGCATTCTGGATGAATATGGTGTTATATTTTCAATTAAATATAATTCATTTAATAAATTTAAATAATTAACGACTAAGTCGACGTCAATAACATTCCGTATGATTTCGTATTTTCATTCCGTATGATTTTGACTTTTTATTCCGTGGGTTTTTTAAAAATGAAATATTAATTATGCCAAAAATAATGAAACTAGATACCAAAATTGGCAGAAATCTAAAGAAAATATCATCATTCGTAAGTGATTAAATATTCATTGATAAAACTTCTCAAAAAATATAAAAATAACGCCTACAAGATATGATTTAGTTTCATTTATTTTAAAATATTGATTTTTTTATTTTAGTAGAGCTTTAAAAATTTATATAAAAATTTTATCTCGATAAATTTGGTAGATAAAATAATAGCTTGGAAAGCTCAAGCAATGTGATTTGAAATTTTACGTTGAAACTCTAGCGTGTTTTTAAAAGAAAAATCCCACTTGTATTTATAAAAATAAAAAACCCTATTTTTCAATAGGGAATCTCTTTGCTTTGGTGACCCTGAGGCGACTCGAACGCCTGACCCACAGCTTAGAAGGCTGTTGCTCTATCCAACTGAGCTACAGGGCCGTGCCTAAATATATTATAGTAATCGAACCAAAAAAACAATAGTAAATTAATTTTTTTCAGTCATTTTTGTTTTTTAAGTGATAACGTTTAAACGAATTTTTCAATAATATTTTTAAAAAATGAAAGTATTCCATTTTTTGATTTGATAAAAAAATATAGAATATAAATTATGAAAAAGACATTAGATCAAAAATTACACGAAAGAAAAATCAAAAAACCAAATTACATAATTTATAATTTTTTAGGCCATTTATGGAAATATACTGTTGCTAAAAAGTATAAGATGAACGTTAATTTCATTGATGACCCAAAAAAAGAAAAAGGAGCATATATTTTAATATCAAATCATGCTTCTAGACTTGATTATATTTTTACCGCAGTACCATTGTTACCTCAAACATTAAATTTTGTTGCTGGTTATAACGAATTCTTTAGGAGTCATTTGCATACAATCTTTCACTTATTACAAGAAATTCCAAAAAAGAATTTTACTCCTGATATGTATACCGTTCTTGAAATTTTTAGAGTAATTAAAAGTGGTGGCAGAGTAGTTTTATTCCCTGAAGGTATGTCTTCAATTAGTGGCGGAAGTCAGCCAGTGGCCTTAGGAAGTGGAAAATTACTTAAAAAATTAAATGTTCCTGTCTACGTTGCATCAATTAAAGGCGGTTATTTAGTTTCTCCAAAATACAATTTGATAGAGAGACCAGGTAAAGTTGAAGTATCATACAAAAAGCTTTTCAGCGTTGATGATCTTTCAAGATTAGATGCTGATGAAATTCAAGATATTCTAAATAAAGAAATTCAAACTAATGATTATCTTTATAATGAAACTGCAAAAAATATATATAAAACCAATGAAGTAATGAAAAATATTGAGCAACTTTTATATAAATGCCCAGTTTGTGGAGCAGAATTTGAAAATGAAAGTGGCAATAATTATTTAGTTTGTAAAAAGTGTCATAACAAAGTTGAAATGGATAATTCATACGCTTTAAGCGCAGTTAATGGCAAGTTACTATTTAAAAATCCAAAAGATTGGTTTGATTATCAAAGAGAAGAAGTCAAAAAAGAGATTCAAGATCCAGAATTTTATCTTGAAGACGAGGTCGAGATTGGATTTTTGCCAAAATATGAGTATCTTAAAAATTTAAAAACAAGTGAAATTGAAGGAAACGGAGTGCTAAGAATCGATCATAAGGGTATTCATTTTCAAGGGATAAGAAATAATGAGCCATATGAAGTTGAATTTAATCTAGTAGAGACTCCAACCTATGGTATGTGCACTGATGCATCAAGATTTTATACTTTTTATAAAGGTGAATTTATCGAATTCTATCCAAAAAGATTAAGTACAATTAAGTGGTTGCTTGTCACTGAAGAATTACATAGACTTCATAACGGTAAGTGGAAAAATTATAACGATTGATAACAAAAGCATATAATTTCGATTTTAAAAAATGTTATAATTTTTCTTATGGAAAATTTGCCTATAAATCCATATTTAGAGTTTTTTAAAAACAATAAAGAAAGCTTAGATAACGAAGTTTTGAATTTAACAAAACTGTCATACATTCGTTTTCTTGGTGAGAATAATAATTGTTTCTTTTTTTCATACAAATTAAATGGAGTCAAAGTCATTAAATTTCTATTTAATGACAACGATGAACTTGTTGATATTTTTATTAATAGCAAAAAGATTATTCTTACTTTGAATGAAAATGTATATGTTGCTTACAAGATTTTCTTGGGATTTAGTGATAAAAAAGACAAATATCGCGAGAAAATTGTCGAAATGAACGAAGATATTATTGATGATATGGCTAATACTTTTAGCAGAATATGGAATAAGAATTATTATTTGGATGATGAAACTAGATATTTCGAACAATATTTACCAGTAACTCTACATATTTGCTTAGCAACTTTAAAAACTAAACCAAGGTCTTTTGGTCGATATCTTGCTAGATTTCAAGCTAAAATTTATTCATTAGCCGGAAGCGGATATTATTTTGATAGATTTATTAGAAGATTATTAGATGAATTAGCAATTCCAGGTAGCGCACATTTGGATCTTTTAAAATCAGCTTCAAGTTATTATTCTATCTATTATGGCATTTTTAAATACTATGAACAAAGTAGCGACCCATTTTTAAGAACAGTATTAATAAAATATGGACTCGATTATGAGTACAATCAATTCTACTCTTCATATACATATCTAGATTTAAGTATTCCAAATGATTATGGAAATGGATTTTTAGAGGAAAGTGATTTTTTAAAATTAATTAATAAGGATATTTACAAGTTAGGAATTATAGATTGGATCATTGCAAGAGTAGAAACATTTGCTGATAAAACAATTTATCAAAAATTAAAAGAGATATTAGATTTTCGTTATTACGTTGATCCTTTTCTTTTAACATTAGATCGTTTGGCAGAAAAATTCAATGATATTGAAATGGTTAATTTTATAAAAATTGCACGTTTTTATAAAAACGCTAAATTTGATTTAGCTTTTCAATTCGAAAAAAATATAAAATTTACTGACTACACGATTTTAAATTTAGTAAAAAATTTAAAATCTAATTACGCAGACAATCCATTTATTGATTTCTATAAAAATTATGATTCGACAAAGAAATTTTCATTGACCTATTTTTATAGAATCCCTGCTTTAGTTATTTATATAAACAATGATTATTTTCTTAGAATTGATCGATTAAGTTATTTAAATGGCTTATTTAAGTATCTTGAAAAAGAAAAAAGCAAGAAAAACTATGATACTTTTACAATTTCTTGTCTACTTGTCATAATCTATACAACTTCTAATTTAGAATTTGAGAAAATTATCAAGGACCCATTTTTTAATGATTTCATAAATCGTGATTTATTCAGGATGATGCAACTTCGTTCCTCGATTCAGTACAATATCCAATTACCTAATACATACCTTTTTAAGGAGTAAACATGTTTTTATCAGATTTAATTATTCCAGATGATCTTGTTATTAGCGAATCTTTGTACGAATCTTTTAAAAAAGATGAATACTATATTTTTTACCATTTAAATAAAGATGTAGAACAAATTAGGTTTGAAGCTCTTAGGAAAGAATTTGTCGAAAATTTTATTCCAGGTACTGGCGCATTTTTTGTTACTTGCTTACCAATTTATGGTTTATTAAGTAAAGAAATATTACAAAGTTTAGATATTGCACAAAGAACATTATTGAAATATGTTAGAGATTATTTTGTTTCTTTAAGCAAGGAGCAACAAGATAAAATTCTAGAACCAATTGCCGATTATTTTGATAAATTTGAAAATTACGATGAAAAAATGTTGAAAAATCGACTAATTGCAAGAGGTTTATTTGCTGAAATGATCTCAAACATTGAAAAAGCCACAGCAATATCAAATAATTCATATGGATCTTATAGTTTAAGAATGATTCTTCTTAAAGATTATGAAAATGATAATTATGTTTTTGCAAAACCTGGCCTATATAATAAGGAAAAAGATAAAGCTAATTTTAATTTAAACGTTGATGATTTAATTAATTGTTATAAAGAATCAAAAATGGCTCAAGTTGGTCAGTTCAGATTTTTGATGAATGATGATTCATTTGATGAAGTTGGACAAGAACTTTTGAGTACATTATTATTAAAATTTCATCCTGAAACCCGTGCTTATAATGTTAAAGATTTTATTGATGCTTTGATTTGCTTTGGTAAAAATAATATTCCTCTTTCATATGAGACACCATCTAAATTACTTAACATTAAATATTTAGAAAAACCTGAAATTAATTTTGATGAAAAAGGCGAAATGTCACTTTCACCAGAATTAAGCTATGAAAATGCTTTATATTTTGGAGTTTATGGTTACATAAAACTCAACGAAAAGAACAAAGAGATCTTTGTAATCAAATTCCCTGATAAATCTTATTATTATCTTTACGATTTTCTTAAGAATAATAATGATAATGGATTTTCTGAAGTTTCAGATTTAGTTCCTGAAAAATTGCTACCTTTGATTTCAAATAAAAGTAACATTAATGATAAATATCAGGAAAAAATTAATAAACAAAGCATAAAAATTCGTCTTTTTGCTGATTTAGTGAATGAAAAACTCCATTTAAAGACAAAATATTTCATTGGATCAAATGAAATAAGCTTAGACGAAGCAAGTGAAAACGCTCTCTATCATAATAAAATTTTAAATTATCAAATAGTTTTAAAGGATTTTAATCTTCCAAGCGATGGTGTTGTTGAAGATGAAAACATAATTCTTGATTTTATTTGCAAAGATTTATCTCCAATCAAACAATACGCTGATATTTTACTTAGTGATGCATTTGAAAGTCTTACTTTTAAAAAGGTTAGTGGAATTTCAATCAGCTCCTCATTTGACTGTGGATTACTTAATCTAAAAATCACAAACACTGATTTTGATGAAGAAGATGTACGCAGGATTTTAGAATATTATAAAAAGAAAAGAAAATTTATTGTCCTAAAAAATTCAATTATCTCTTTGGAAGGCAAAGAAATTGAGGAATTGAATGAGTTAAGCGATGACTTTAATTTGATTGAAGAGGAAAGTGATGTCCCATTATATGAGATTTTCAAACTTTCATCATATAAAGATAATTTTGATGTAAATTTTGATGAGGATATCACAAATATTCTTAATGAGATTAAAAATTTCAAAAAAATAAAAGAAAAACCTCTTCCAATCTTTAAAAATGTACTTAGACCATATCAAATTGATGCTTTTAAATGGTTAATGACACTTAATAAATATAAATTAGGTGGTATTTTGGCAGATGACATGGGTTTAGGAAAAACTCTTGAAATGATTACTTTCATTTCATCTTTAAATGTAGAAAAACCAATTTTGATTGTCTGCCCAAAAAGTCTTTCTTTCAACTGGGAACATGAATTTTTTATGTGGAACAAGGACATAAAGGTTGTCACAATTGTTGGAGACAAGGAAGACCGCAAAAATAAGATCAATAATATCAAAAATGATGAAAAAGTTGTTTTCATCACACCTTATGATTCACTACGAAATGATGTTGATTTATACCAAAGCAAAGAATTTTCATTAGTGATTTTAGATGAAGCTCAATATATTAAAAATTCAAATGCACTTAAAACAAAAGCAATAAAATCACTTAAAGCTGATAATCGTTTTGTTTTAACTGGTACACCAATTGAAAATTCCTTGACTGATTTGTGGTCTATTTTTGACTTTTTGATGCCAGGATATCTATATTCTTTCGAAAAATTTAGATCTAAGTTTGAAAGTTTAATCATTAAAGGCGATGAAGAATCAGCTAGAAGACTGAAAGCTAAGATTACTCCATTCATTTTAAGAAGAGTTAAAGGTGATGTTTTAAAAGATCTTCCACCAAAAACAGAGACACTACAAATCTGTGGAATGAAACATGAACAACGACAAATATATGATGCATATTTGCTAAGTGCAAAAAAGGATTTTGCAATTAATCCAAATAATAAACTTGCAGCTCTTGCTGCATTAATGAGATTAAGACAAATTTGTGTTGATCCATCAATGTTTATCGAAAACTATGAAGAAGTAAGTGAAAAAATGGAATTTGCATCGCAATTAGTTAATGATGCTATCGCAAATGGCCATAAAATACTTGTTTTTTCTAGTTTTACCAAATCTTTAGAGCATTTTCGTGAAATTTTAACTGATAATGAAATACCTACATATT
This sequence comes from bacterium, assembly GCA_029098125.1. Classification (GTDB taxonomy): domain Bacteria; phylum Bacillota_I; class Bacilli_A; order RFN20; family CAG-826; genus Onthovivens. The sequence continues at coordinate 5,682 of JAQXNS010000137.1, read as the reverse complement.
TTATTTGTGGAGAGACATCTGCAAAGGATAGATTGATGTATTGCGATTTATTTAATAAAACTGACGATGTAAAAGTTTTCTTAATATCTTTAAAAGCAGGCGGAACTGGTTTAAACTTAACAGGTGCAGATATTATAATTCATCTCGATCCATGGTGGAATGTAGCTGCAGAGAATCAAGCAAGTGACAGAGCACATCGTATTGGTCAAACTAGACCAGTTACTGTAATTAAGTTGGTCACAAAAGATTCTATTGAAGAAAAAGTTATTGATCTTCAAGATTTGAAGAAAGATTTAATGGACAATTATATTGGAAATGGTGATAAAGGAGCAAATTTCCTAAGCGCCGACGATATAAAATTCTTACTAGATTAGGAGTAAATATTATGAGTGAAATTAGTGAAAAATTAAGAAGCGTAATCGAACAAGGAATTAAAGAAACATTCGATCTTGATGTTGATAAAAATGATTTTTCTGTGGAAATTCCTAAAGATAAAAATCATGGAGATTACTCAACAAATGCTGCAATGAGATATGCAAAAATCTTAAGAAAATCTCCAAGAGAAATTGCAGAAAATTTGTCAAAAACCCTGCAGAACTCAGATATAATTGAAAAAATCGAGATTGCTGGACCTGGTTTTATTAACTTTTTTATTAGAAATGATAGCCTCACAAAAATCATTTCTGACATCTTAAAAAACGGTGAAAATTACTTTAAATCAAACATTGGTGGTGGCACAAAAATTATGGTTGAATATGTAAGCGCAAACCCAACTGGTGACTTGCATTTAGGTCATGCTCGTGGTGCTGCATATGGTGATACTCTCACAAGAATTTTATCATTTGTCGGCTACGACGTTTTAAGAGAATACTATGTAAATGACGCTGGAAATCAAATTGAAGTTTTAGGAAATTCACTATTTGAAAGATACAAAGAGGCGCTTGGTTTGCCTTTTGATTTATCAAAAATTGGTTATCAAGGTAAAGATGTTATAAAACTTGCTCATGATATTGCAGCTCAAGATAAAAATAAATGGGTCGATGATGATTCAATCGAAAGAAAAGATTATTTTAAGAAAGTTGGAACAAAATTAGAACTTGATAAAATTAAGAAAGACTTAGATTTATACAGAATTCATTTTGATCATTATCAAAGCGAACTTGATTTATACAGAAGTGGAAAAGTTGAAAACGCTCTTAAAGAAGTCAAAAAAACTCCTTATACATATGAACTTGATGGAGCATTATGGCTTAAAACAACAGAATTTGGCGATGATAAAGATAGAGTTTTGATTAAAAGTGATGGAAGTTTAACATATTTCACACCTGATATTTCATATCATAAAGATAAATTTGATAGAGGATACGACAAATTAATTGATATTTTGGGTGCAGATCATCATGGCTACATTGCTAGATTAAAAGCTGGACTTAAAATTTTAGGTTACAATCCTGACAATCTTGATATTGCTATTGTTCAAATGGTTAGACTTATGGAAAATGGCGAAGAAGTCAAAATGTCTAAAAGAACTGGGAACGCTGTAACTATTAGAGAACTTTGCGAAGATGTTGGAGTTGATGTTGCACGTTATTTCTTTATCTCAAAACCAATTATATCTCATTTAGATTTTGATCTTGGTCTTGCAAGAAATCAATCAAATGAAAATCCAGTTTATTACATCCAATATGCATACGCTAGAATGATGTCAATTTTAAGAAAAGATGATAGCTACGAAATTAAAGATTCATACTCATTATTAAATAATGAAAAGGAAATTCAACTAATTAAACACTTAGGAGAATTAAAACATGTTCTTGAAGATGTAACAAAAGTAAAAGAAGTCAATATTGTTGCAAATTATGCTTATCGTTTAGCTCAATTATTCCATAGTTTTTATAATGACTTAACTGTTATTGATAAAGATAATGAAGCATTGACAAAAGAAAGACTTTCTTTGGTTAAAGCATGCGCAATAACTTTAAAAACAACATTGAGTTTACTTGGAATTGAAGCAAAGGAATCAATGAAAAATGATTAGTCGCTATAGCGTAAAAGAAATAGAAAAAATATTCTCTTTAGAAAATAGATATGAAACATTTTTAAAGGTTGAATTAAGTGTTTTAAAGGCTTATGCAAACCTTGGCATTGTACCTGTTTCTGACTATGAAAAAGTCAAAAACCTTGCAAAAGTCGACTTAAATCGTATAAATCAACTTGAAGAAGAGACAAAACATGATGTAATTGCTTTTACTCGTAGTCTCTCTGAAATGCTTGGTGAAGAGAAAAAATGGGTTCATTATAATCTCACTTCAACTGATGTTGTTGACACAAGTTTAAGCCTTAATATTAAAGAATCAAACTCTATAATTTTAGATGTTTTAAATGGTTTGCTTTTAACATTAAAAGATTTAGCAATCAAATATAAAAATACACCAATTATTGGTAGAACTCATGGAATACATGGCGAGGTAACTAGCTTTGGATTAAAATGGGCACTTTTTTATGATGAATTAAAAAGAGATATTGATCGTTTTAATTTTGAAAGACAGTTTGTTGAAGTTGCAAAAATTAGTGGAACAGTAGGTAATTTTGCAAATTTGCCATATGAAATTGAGAGTTTGGTTGCTGATGATCTTGGTCTAAATCGTCCAAATATTTCGACTCAAGTACTTTCACGTGATCGTTTATTAGGGTACGTTTCTTCTTTGACGATGATTGCTTCTTTTTATGAAAAAGTTGCAACCGAAATCAGGCATTTATCAAGAACTGAAGTTAATGAAGTTAACGAATATTTTTCAAAAAATCAAAAAGGCAGTTCAGCAATGCCACATAAGAGAAACCCAATAAGTTCTGAAAACATTTGCGGATTATCAAGAATTATTAAAGCTAGTTATGAAATTGCTTTAGATAATAACATTTTATGGCATGAAAGAGACATTTCTCATTCAAGCAATGAGAGAATCTATTTACCAGACGATATCTCTTTAATCATTTATATTGGAAGAAGGTTGAATAGAGTGTTAAAAAATCTCGTTGTTAATGAGGAAAATATGATTAAAAACATAGATTCAACTTATGGTGTAATTTTTTCTGGAAAAGTAATGAATTACATCATCGAACATAAAGATATCAGTCGAGAAGAAATCTATGATTTAGTTCAAAAGTTAGCATTTGAAGCTCTTGAAAAACATATTAATTTGCGCGAATTGCTTGAAAATAACGAAAAAATTATGAATTTAGTTACAAAAGAAGAATTAAATGAGCTGTTTTCATATGAGTATGTTTTTAAAAATATAGATAAAATTTATGATGCTTGTGGCATTGAGTGAGGTTTAAAATGAAATCTATTTTAGTTATTGGCTCTCAATGGGGCGATGAAGGTAAAGGAAAAGTTACCAATTTATATTCAAAAAATGCTGATATTGTTGTCAGATATCAAGGTGGAAATAATGCAGGTCATACTGTAAAGTTTGATGGCAAAGAATTTCATCTTCAAACAATTCCAAGTGGTGTTTTTAATAAAAACACTATAAATATTCTTGGAAATGGAATGGTAATAAATCCTATAGCTGTTTATAAAGAGATGCAAACATTAATTGAAGCTGGCTTTGATTGCTCCAATGTAATAATTTCCTCGAGAGCTCATGTAGATTTGAATTATCACCTCGAACTTGATGGCTTAAAAGAAAGAAAATTAAAAGAAAAACAAATCGGTACAACAAAAAAAGGTATTGGACCTTGCTATACTGATAAAATTTCACGTGATGGAATCCGTTTTGCTGATTTCATTGATGAAGATTTTCCTAAAATTTACAAAGAACATTTAAAAGAAAAGAATGAATTAATAGAAGAACTTGGTGGAAATCCAATTGATTATGAAACATCAATTGAAGAATATAAAAAAGTAATTGAATTTTTAAAACCACATGTAAAGGAAACTGTTTCATTTCTAGCAAAAGCAAGAAAAGAGAACAAAAAAATCCTATTTGAAGGTGCTCAAGGTTCAATGCTTGATATTGATTTTGGCACATATCCATATGTTACAAGTTCAAACTGTACAAGTGGTGGTGCTTTAACTGGTTCTGGTATTGGAATTGGATACATTGAAGGAATCGTTGCAATTATTAAAGCTTATACAACTCGAGTTGGTGAAGGACCATTTGTAACTGAATTATTTGACGAAATTTCAACAACAATAAGAGAAAAAGCTCATGAATATGGTGTTGTAACTCATAGACCAAGAAGAATTGGCTGGCTTGATCTTGTTCAATTAAGATTTTCACAAAATGTTAATGGCTTTAAACATGGTGCTTTGATGCTTTTTGATATTTTAAGCGGACTTGGAGACATAAAAGTTTGTACTGCTTATGAACTAGATGGAAAAATTATTGATTATGTGCCTGCATCTTTAAAAGAAACTTATAGATGTAAACCAATTTATAAGACATTTAAAGGATGGAATGAAGATATTTCTAAATGCAAAACATATGATGAACTTCCTCAAGAAGCTAAAGACTACGTTGAATTTATTGAAAAAGAACTTGGAATCAAATTTGTTTTGATCTCAGTTGGACCTGACCAAAAAGATACAATTATTCGCGAAGATATTTTTTAATTACCAATTTTTGATAAATCAAAAGGTAATCCAAGTGCCTCTTTATATCTTTCAAATAGTGAATTACCTAAAACTTCAATTTGATTTCCAGCATCATTTACATAGTATTCTCTTAAAACGTCGTAACCGACAAATGATAAAATTCTTGTGAGAGTATCACCATATGCAGCACCACGAGCATGACCTAAATGTAAGTCGCCAGTTGGGTTTGCACTTACATATTCAACCATTATTTTTGTGCCGCCACCAATGTTTGATTTAAAGTAATTTTCACCGTTTTTTTAAAATGTCAGAAATGATTTTTGTGAGGCTATCATTTCTAATAAAAAAGTTAATAAAACCAGGTCTAGCAATCTCGACTTTTTCAATTATATCTGAGTTCTGCACGGTTTTTGAGAATTTTTACGGAAATATTGTTCAAATTATTTACAGAAAGATGACTGATGCTTGACAACATAAGGGACACAACATCAACATTAAAGAGGTAAATTTTTAATCAAAAATTATTTTTTCCACATATATTTAGCAAAGGATGTTGGAGCATATAAAAATAGCAAAAGCGAAAGAGCAACAGCAAAACTAAATGGATTTGGAACTTGTGAAGCAATAGTGCATGTGTTTAATTTGGTCGATGAAACAGACGTAGAAGACGATTTAATTGCAACAAAACCCAATAATAAACTACTTATAACCTACTAGAAACCTACTAGAAATCCACTAGTTTCCTACTAGCGTTATTTTTTTAGATATTTTTTATCCCAAAATAAAGAAAAAATATCTATTAATTTCATTCAAAAAATCGAATTAATTCCATAGTTTTTTGCTTATGAAAAAAATATGAAAATTTTTTTAAAAAATGAAGATATTTTTTTAATTTACTATTATCTTATAATATCGATTATTTTGTTTAAATTCTTAAAAAATTTTGGCACATTAATAGAATTTGTGGGTAATTCATCAGCAATATTTTCTATTGAAAATATAATTCAATATAATTTTGCTTTTATTTTTGAGTCTTTTCATACTTAAAATAAATTTTAAGAAGCAATTTAAATATAGTTCATTAA
>JAQXNS010000136.1 GCA_029098125.1 bacterium | reverse complement strand
CGGGTAGATAGTTGTAATAAACGCTTAAGAAGAAAGCGGCGTTGACGCGTTACATTCGCCACGTGGTAGTGGCGGCGTGGTTTTAGAGGGCTTAAGTGCCCGAAAATGAAAAACCACCAGCTAAGCTGGTGGATTGTTATTTTATAAAATTTTGGATATTAGTCTAAAATTTGGCTAAAATTTAAAAATTCTCGCACTTTGGGAGTAATTCCTCTTTTGCTGGGTGTGTTTTTTTCAGACAAAATGATAGAAGTTTATTGTTAAAAAACTTAAGGAGATGCCGTAATGGAAAAGAAATCAATAGGTAAATTCATATCAGTCTTAAGAAGAGCCAATGGTATGACTCAAAAAGAACTTGGAGAAAAACTCTTTGTATCTGATAAAACTGTGAGTCGTTGGGAATGCGATGAATGCACACCAGATCTATCTTTGTTACCTGCAATTGCAGAAATATTTGGAATAACAACTGATGAGTTAATACGCGGAGAAAGAAATAATCAAGAGAAAGAAAATATATCAAAAGATTATATAGATAGACAAAAGAATAAAAGCGATAAACAGTTTAGTTTGATACTCGAGCGCAAAAGTCGCAAGTATAAAAACTTAACGCTAGTTTCAGTTGGTATTTCTATACTAGGTTTAATAATTACAATGATGGTCAATCTAGGCTTCGCTAAAGGATTCATAGCTTTTTGTCTTGGAATTCTTTGTTTTTTAACTAGTGAAATTTGTCAAATCTGTTTTGCTCTAAATTCTCGCATTATTCCGTATGAGGATGAAAACGACTACATCGATAAAATCCAATTAACTAATAACTTAGTGATTAGATATGCAACAATAGTTTCTTTTTTAAATTTAGGTTTATTTGCTTTTTGCTTGCCTTTAATTATATTTATTAGTTCACCAAATTATGGGCTAGTATTTGAATATTGGCTAATGTATGGAGTTATAATAACATTCATTGTTTTAATTATTGCTTACTGCGTCTATTTATTTTTTATTCGTAAAGTACTTGTTAAACGCGGATTAATCACCCTCACTGAAAAGCAAAATGAGCAAGATAAAAAAAGCAAAAAACTTTTTATTGAAACGTTTTCTATCTCTAGCGGAATCGCTATTTTGCTTGGGATTAGCATATTTATTTTAAATTCAATAGGATCTGCACCATATATCAAGGAACTTGTATTTTATAATTGTAGCGATTTTAAGGTTTTCATGGAAAATGACTACGATAACTGGTATCTAAGTAATTTTAATTATGTATATAAAATTGGTGATGATATAAAGGAAAGCAATTTAGTAATAGATGAAGAAAAAAAGGAAATTATTTATCCAAACAAAGTTAACAAAGGAATATATAATTCGAATGGTGAATTGATTTGTGTGTATTATTTCAATCCAGATTTATATTATTCAATACAGTTTACTGAAACAGCAGACGATAAGATGCCTGCAAAAGTAATAACAATGGATGCTCTTAATGATGCTAAAAAAACACTTAAAACTATTGAATCTATTTTATATGCGTTTATTGGAGTTGATATGTTTGGCGGAACAGCTATCTATTTTGTGAAAACGTATATAGATAAGAAGAAAAATTAAGTGTGTATTCTTTTATCACAAACAAAAGTGTATAAATTCTAGAAACTAATTAATATTGAAAAAATAAAGGTATTTGTTAGATTCTTTTTAATATTTTTTTCGAGTATAAGAATTTGGCTAATTTCTGATAAATAGGGACACTTATAGCCTTTTTGTCGCTTTTGTTATTAAAAAAAGGCAAAAAAGTTCAAAAAACTCTAAAAAAATTACATGAATATCATTTTTTGATATTCATATATGAGATGATTTTACCAGCAGGTTTTTTAATTATGAAAAAGTGTGATGTTATTTTAAGCATTTTTTATTCTTTGATAACCAATAAAAAGATTAAAAAAATGGATGTTATCGAAGAGTACAAACTTACAAGTATTACTTTTGCGCGCTATATTGCTGAAATTAGAGATTTTTTAGCTGAAAGAGCACCTCATTTAGAATTGATTTATAATAAATCAAAAAGCATATACATTTTAAAAGAAATAAAAAAAGATTGAGCTCATTTACTCTTAAATGGTAAATTTTTTGCTCAATCTTTTTTTATTTAATTTTTTTTGCAACTGACTTTTTAACAAAGCACATTATTAATTCGTAAAGTCCGAATAGTGCAAGTAAGATACCAAATACACACCATGTATAGGAGTTAACATCTGGAATAAGGATTAAAACTAAACCAATTGCAAGAAGAATGGCACCTATTATAACTTTTGTGATGCCGATATTTAGTTTCTTTTGGCATAATGAAACAATACCACTTACAATTATCATTCCGCCAATGGAAGAAACTGAAACTGTAATGACTTGAGTTAAGATTGAAATGGCATTGATATAACTTGCAAAAATGCTTACTGATAAGCCAATCAAGATAGCAGAAACTATTCCATTAAGGTAAATTAATGTTCCGTCTTCAAAAATTGCTTTAAATAATAAAAATATAGCATAAATTAAAAGTGCACCAGCTAGGATGTAATTTAAAATATTAGAATTAATTAATGAACAGGCAATTAATATACCAACGATAATTAACAATACACTTTGTGTAATTTGTAATGCTTTTTGTTTAGACATAAAAAACCTCCTTGTTCAATATTATATATGAAAGTTAGCATTTTAGTTTCATTATTTTTACTTCGCGACTAGAATATGAACTATGAAATACTTAACTTTATTGGATTGTGTTGGTAACACACCTCTTATAGAATTAAAAAACATTGAAAAACAATTCAACTTGCCTTTTAAGCTATTTGCCAAACTTGAAAGAAATAATCCAAGTGGCAGTGTTAAAGATCGTACGGCTCTTTACATCGTTAAGAACGGTTTGGAAGCAGGCAAAATCAATCAAGATTCAACCATTATTGAAGCAACAAGCGGAAATACAGGTATATCTTTATGTATGATTGCTTCCGCTTTAGGGTTAAAAACTACAATAGTTATGCCTGAAAACGTTTCAATTGAACGTAGAAAAATTATGAAAGCTTATGGTGCTAATTTAATTTTGACTCCAAAGACTCTTGGGATGAAAGGAAGTAAAGAAAAAGCAGATGAATTATCGAAAAATACTCCTAACTCTTTCCTTGCGCATCAATTTGAAAACGAAAGCAATATTGAAGCACATTATTCCGGTACAGGAATAGAAATATTAAGAGATTTGGACAACAAAGTTGACGTTTTTATATCTGGTTTTGGAACTGGCGGAACATTAAGTGGTGTTTCAAAGCGTTTAAAAGAAACATTAAAGAATGTTGAAACAATTGGCGTTGAACCAAAGAATTCACCTTTACTAACTGAAGGAAAAACAGGGCCACATAAGATTCAAGGAATTGGTGCTAACTTTATTCCTAATAATTTGCTTACTCAATATGTTGATAGATTTATCGATGTTGGAGACGATGAAGCATATGAAGGTTCTAGAATATTAGCTTCGAAAGAAGGGATTTTCGCAGGAATTTCAAGCGGAGCAGCATTAATGGCTGCAATGTCATTAGATAAGGAATTTTATAAAGGCAAAAACATTGTTATAATTTTGCCAGACAATGGTGAAAGATATTTAAGCGTCGAGGGTCTTTATGAACAGTAAAATTATCGGTAAACTTTTTGATGAAATGAAGCATGATAAAACAAATAGTTTTTATCAGAATAGAGATTTTTTAATCGATTATTTAAAAATTACTATTAGATTGATGTTTTTAAACTATTATGTTGAATCATTTAATAAAAGTGATATAGAAAATCTATTTCATGAATCTTATTTATTATTAAAAAAGAGTTTTTCTGAAAAGTTTTCAGAAAACAAAGACAAAATAGATGAAATAATGAATGAAATTCCTAGTATTCGTGAAAAATTACAACTTGATATAAAAGCTATTTATACTGGTGATCCAGCTAGTGAATCATATCAAGAAATTGTTTTAACTTATCCTGGATTTTTAGCTGTAGCCTCTTATAGAATTGCTCATGAATTTTACGTTCGTGGGCTAAGAGTTACTGCGAGAATTATTAGTGAATATGCTCATTCAAGAACTGGAATAGATATTAATCCAGGCGCAGTTATTGGGAAGTCATTCTTTATAGACCATGGAACTGGAATCGTAATTGGTGAAACTTCAATTATTGGAGATAATGTAAAAATTTATCAAGGTGTTACTCTAGGTGCTATTTCTTTAAAAGATGGAAGAGAACTTAAAAATAAAAAAAGACATCCTACAATTATGAATAACGTTACAATTTACAGTGGCTCATCAATTTTTGGTGGAAATACTGTTATTGGAAATAATGTTGTGATTGGAAGTAATTGTGAAATAAAAAGTTCTATTAAAGACAACTCTGTTGTAACTAGTTCAGATTGTCAAATTTCTTAAAAAACCCATAAAACCCCAATATTTTTTGAAAATTTATTTGTTTTTTATGTTTATACTTAATTAAAATTATTATGAGTTTCTAGACTTTTCTAATTTATATTTTTCTTATTCCTATTATAATAATAGTGTTGAGACCTTTAACTAAGCTGTTGACTTGTAAAGATTTCTAAAATGTGAATTTTCTTCTTGATTTTAGATTTCCTTTTATAGTATATTATTTAAGCACCTATGAATGGGTCTTTAGCTCAGCTGGTTAGAGCGCACCCCTGATAAGGGTGAGGTCGATGGTTCAAGTCCATTAAGACCCACCATTAATTTAGATGCAAGGAGTTATTGGGCGTTTAGCTCAATGGGAGAGCGCTTCCTTCACACGGAAGAGGCCATTAGTTCGATCCTAATAACGCCCACCAACGTTGATGCCTTCTTAGCTCAATTGGCAGAGCAACTGATTTGTAATCAGTAGGTTGCTGGTTCGATTCCGGCAGAAGGCACCATTTTTATTAGGTAGAGATGGCGAAATTGGAGAAGGGGTTAACTCACTTGGCTGTGAACCAAGCATGCATCGGTTCGAATCCGATATTTCGCCCCAAACATAAATCACTTAGATGGCAGAGATAACTCTGTCATTTTTTATATATAGAATGTTGCACATAAATTCTATAATTTAAAAATAATGTACAATTTGCGAACTTCTATCCAATTTTTGTTAATGATATCATACATTTGTATAAAATCTGTTGAATTTCTTTTCTCTTTACTTTATATTTTTAGAATGTAAGGATGAATTAATTATGAAGGATTTAACAAAGGTTGATAAACGTGTAGCAAATACAAAAGAAGCTGTAACTAGAGTTTTTTCAGATTTATTAAAAGAGAAGTCAATTGATGAAATCAGTGTTACTGAAATATGCCAAAAAGCAAATATAAATCGTGGAACTTTTTATTCACATTATAAAGATCCATATGATTTAAGAAACAAGATTCAAGAGGCATTTTTAGAAAAATTTAAAGCTAATCTTGCACCACTTTTATTTAGTAGTTCAACCGACAATTTAACTAATTTTGATTTTGTTTACTCTATTATTATGTTTTTAAAAACTAATAAAGAAACAGTAGATATAATCGTTGATAGAAACGGAAGAGATCAAACTTTTTTAAATGATGTCATCAAATGCGGTTATCAATTTGTTACCTTTGTTTACCCAAAAATCTTTGCTAATAATTCAAACGAAGACATCAGCATGTTTTATTCATTTGTAAGTGGGGGATGTGTTCAAATTTTGTTAGAATGGATTAAAGGTAACATGCAAACTCCAATGGAAGAATTGAGCAAAAAGTTAAATAAATTAATCTCTGTTACTTATAGTTTCTTTAATACAAAATAATTAGCACTTGCCACTTGACAGTGCCAAATATACCTCTATAATATAATTAGCACTTGAATTAATAGAGTGCTAGTTAAATTATGGAGGTTTTTTATATGGATTATCAAGGACCACAAGATTATAGTAACGACAAAGATATTTTAAGTAAATTTGGTAGAAATATTACCGAATTAGTTAAAAGTAATAAAATAGATCCAGTTATTGGAAGAGATGATGAAATTCGAAATATCATCACAATTTTAGCAAGAAAAACAAAAAATAACGTCATTTTGCTTGGCGAACCAGGTGTTGGTAAAACTGCAATTCTTGAAGGATTAGCTCAAAGAATTGTAAAAAACGACGTTCCACAAACTTTAAAAGACAAAGAAATTTTCGAACTCGATATGGGTGCTCTTGTAGCTGGAGCAAAATATCAAGGTGAATTTGAAGAAAGATTAAAAGCTGTCCTCAACAAAATCAAAGAAAGTAATCATAAAATCATTCTTTTTATCGATGAAATTCATTTAATTGTTGGGGCTGGTAGGTCACAAGGCGCACTTGATGCATCAAATATGTTAAAACCAATGCTCGCACGTGGAGATATTGATTGTATTGGCGCCACAACTTTAAAGGAATATCAAGAATATATTGAAAAAGATAGAGCACTTGAAAGAAGATTCCAACCTGTTATGGTTTTAGAACCATCTAAAGAAGACACATTATCAATTCTTAGAGGTTTAAAATCAAGATTTGAATCACATCATGGTGTTCATATTTCAGATAATGCACTTGTTGCAGCTGTTAATTACAGCGTTAGATATATTCCTAATAGATTTTTGCCTGATAAAGCAATTGATTTAATCGATGAAGCATGCGCTGAAACAAGAGTTGAAATTGAATCAATGCCAAGCGAACTTGATGAAGTTAGCAGAAAAATACGTCAACTTGAAATTGAACGTATGGCTTTAAAACTCGAAAAAGACGAACAATCCCAAAAAAGACTTGAAAAACTTGAAGATGAGTTACATGAAAACAACCAAAAAGCAGAAGAATTAACGAGAGAGTGGCAAAAAGAAAAAGCGGAAATTAAAGAAGAAAAAGAATTAAAAGAAAAATTAGATAATTTAAATTTCAAACTTCAAAACGCTTTCAACTCTGGAGATTATAAAACTGCAAGTGAGATTCAATACAAGGAAATACCAAATGTAAAATCAAGATTAGATTACCTTGAAAAGAACGAAAATAACAGAAATATTTTAAGTGACAACATTGGAGAAGATAATATCGCAAATATTGTTTCAAAGATGACAAATATTCCTGTTTCAAGAATCACAAAAGGTGAAAAAGAAAGAGTTTTAAATCTTGATGAGATACTTTCAAAAAGAGTAATTGGTCAAGATAAAGCAATCAAGTTAATCAGCGATGCAATAATTAGACAAAGAGCAGGTATTAACGATCCACATCGTCCAATTGGAAGTTTCTTATTTTTAGGACCTACTGGTGTAGGTAAAACTGAAATTGCAAAAGCTCTTGCTGAAGCATTATTTGACTCAGATCAAAAGATTATACGTATTGATATGAGCGAATATATGGAAAAATACAGTGTTTCTAGATTAATTGGTGCAGCTCCTGGTTATGTTGGCTATGAAGAAGGTGGCCAATTAACCGAACCTGTTAGACATAATCCTTATTCAATTGTACTTTTTGATGAAATTGAAAAAGCAGCACCTGATGTTTTAAATCTTTTACTTCAAATTATGGATGATGGAAGATTGACTGATGCTCAAGGAAGATTATGTGACTTCAAAAATACTGTCATAATCATGACAAGTAATATTGGAAGTTCAGAAATTTTAAGTGGTCATCAAGAAAACGTTGATCAAATTTTACATTCAACATTCAAACCTGAATTTTTAAATAGAATTGATGAAATTGTATACTTCAATAGTCTAAATAAAGAGGTTCAATATAAGGTAGTTGACAAGATGTTAAACGATCTTAAATCTAGATTATTAAATGAATACTATGTTGTTGATTTTAAGGATTCAGTCAAAGATTATGTCTTAGAAAATGCATACTCTCCTGAATTTGGCGCACGTCCTTTGAAACGTTATATTCAACATAATATTGAAACTGAACTTGCAAAAAGGATTATATCAGGCGAATTAAAAACAGGTAAAAAATATATTGTTGACTATAATAATGAGAATGGAATAATCATCAAGTTAGATGAATAAAAAAACCTACTAGTGGATAACTAGTAGGTTTTTAGTACATATCTAGTACATTTCTAGTAGATTGATTTTTGCAAAAATATTGGGGTTTTGCAAGGTTTTTGAGATTTTTAAAGCTCTTTAACCCATAAACCATGTAGATTGCAGTACTCGTATACCTTTAATGGTTTTTCATCTGCACCTAATGTAAATGTTGCAACTGGTTCGTCTGTATGATTAAAATCATGTCTCATAACTGACTTATCAGTAATTAAAGTAACAAATGCGATATGATGTGCTTCTGTCATTGGGTGAGCAATACTTCCAACTTGGACATTAACTGTATTGCCATTAACTTCAACAGCTGGAACATGTTTTTCAGTTGCAGCATCAGTTGTATTTGCTTTTAATTCAACCATTGGTTCTCCACAACAAATTGTTGGGCAGCAGTGTGTGTTTGGGAAAACTTCAATTATTTTTCCACAATGTTTACAAACAAAGACTTTGTATTCGTTCATAACTTTCTCCTTTTTTCTTTATTTTATAATATTATTCGAATATTTCCATAAATATGCTTAAATTAAGTCATGACATATAATGATTTATTAACTGAAATTAGTGATATTAGAAAAATTTCAGTCGCGATGAAAAACTCACCAGTTATTAATACTAAGCTTGAAATGTTTGGATTATACACTGAGGATATTGTTCGCCTCATAAAAAAATATAAGGAAATTGATTTAAGTAGTTTTGAATTAGATAAATATTACGAAATCAATTATATTTACATCGCAATAGGCTTAATTCAAAATAAAAATATTGAAAAACAATACGAATTTCTTTTGAAAAATTTCTCTCATATCGACTCTTGGGCAATTACCGATTCAACTTTTAAATATTTAGAATTTAAAAAATTTGAAGAGCAACTAGTTTATGTTAAGCAATTGATCGAATCTAAAGAAGAATTTTTAATGCGATACGGTTATTTGATTCTATTTAAATATATAAAGGAAGAAAACTTAAAAATAATTTTTAATTTGTTAAAAAATGATGAAAAATATTATGTTTTTATGGTCGAAGCGTGGTTAATTCAAGCAATTTTCATACATTTTCCTGAAGAAACTTATGATTTTTTAGTAAAATCAAATCTTTCTAAAAAATTAAACTTAAGGCTATATCAAAAATTTGTGATAGTTATCGAGTTTCAAAAGAATACAAAGATAGAGTAAAAGAATTAAGAATAGCAATAAAAAATCAATAGAAATAAAGCAATTTATTATAAATGGATAATCTATTTTGGTATAATATACCAAAGGAGTTTTTAAAATGTCTATAAATAGAATTGTTTGCGAAGATACATATTATGTTGGAGCTAGTAATAGAAAGGCTACACTTTTTGAAAATATTTACCCAATTACACATGGTGCAAGTTTTAATTCATACATCATAATGGATGAAAAAACTTGTCTTTTTAGTGGTACAGATGAATCTGTAACTGATACTTATCTTGAAAGAGTTAAAACAACTTTAGGTGAGAGAAAATTAGATTATCTTGTAATTCAACACATGGAACCTGATCATTCTTCATCTTTAAAAAGAGTTATTGAAACATATCCAGAAGTTACTATTGTTTTAAATGCAAAAATTCATGTAATGTTTAACAACTTTAATCCTGGTATTTGTTTAAAAAATGTAATTAGTGTTAATGAAAATGATACTTTATCACTTGGAAAACATACATTAGTTTTCATTAATGCACCTATGGTCCATTGGCCAGAAGTCATGTTTGTTTATGATACATATACAAAATCACTTTTTAGTGCTGATGCTTTTGGTACTTTTGGAGCATTAGATGGCGAAATTATCGCTAATAAAGATAAATTTGATCGAGAATTAAAAGATGAAGCTAGAAGATATTACACAAATATTGTTGGAAAGTATGGTGTACAAGTTCAATCTGTTCTAAAAAAAGCTGCAGGCATACAAATTGAAAATATCCTTCCTTTGCATGGACCAATTTGGAAAGATAACCTAGCTTATTACATTAATTTATATGATAAATGGTCTAGATATGAGCCAGAAGTTAATGGTGTAATGATTGTTTATGGCTCAATTTATGGTCACACAGAAGAAGCAGCAAACTTATTAGCTGAAAAATTAGCCCTTTTAGGAGTTAAAGACATTGTTTGTTACAACGCTTCTATAACTGATAAATCATACTTATTAGCTGAAGTTTTTAAATATTCACATATTGTTTTTGCTTCATCAACATACAACATGGGTATTTTTACTCCAATCGATGAACTTATCACATACATTCAACACCATGCTATGCAAAATAGAAAATACAGCATTATTGAAAACGGAAGTTGGGCACCAAACAGTGGTAAATTAATGATTGAAAAACTCTCAACACTTAAAGGTTTTGAAATGGTTGGTGAAAAATTCACTTTTAAGAGCGCAATCAAACCTGAAGATGTTGAAAAATTAGACGTTCTAGCTAAACAAATCGCTGAATCAGTCGGTGTTAAACCATTACCAAAGAGTGCATTATATGATTTAACATATGGATTATTTGTTCTTGGAACAGAAAATGATGGAAAACAAAATGGTTGTATCATTAACACGGTCAATCAAGTTGCATCAAATCCTGATAAATTAATGATTTCTGTTAATAAAGCAAATTATTCAGCAGAAACTTTAATAAAGACAAAAAAAGCAAACTTAAGCATCTTAACAACAAAAACACCATTTGATGTTTTTAAGAGATTTGGTTTCCAAAGTGGTAGAAATGTTGATAAATATGATGGTTTTAGCAATGTAGAAAAGGCTAATAATGGCATAAATTATTTAACAAGATTCGCAAATGCATATATCTCAGTTGAAGTCATTGAAGTTTTAGACCTTGGATCACATTATGGATTTATTTGTAGTATTGTAGATTCAAAAGTATTAAACGACGATGAAAGTTTAACTTATGCATATTATATGAGAGAAATTAAACCACAAACACCAAAAACAAATAAGAAAAAAGGTTGGGTTTGTAAGATTTGCGGATATATCTATGAAGGCGAAGTCCTACCAAAAGATTTTATTTGTCCACTTTGTAAACATGGAGCAGAAGATTTTGAGGAAATTAAATAATGGAAAAGAAAGAATTGGGATTTAATGAATATCAAAAACACGCTTACAATTTAATCAGCGAAGAAGGCAAAAAAGACATGGTCACAAATGGCGTTCTTGGCCTTGCTGGAGAAAGCGGAGAATGCTGCGACATTGTAAAAAAACATAAATATCAAGGTCACGAACTCGATAAAGAACATCTTAAAGATGAACTTGGCGACGTTTTATGGTACATTGCAGAAACAGCAAGTGGATTAGGCATTACTTTAGAAGAAGTAGCCCAATATAATTTAGATAAATTACACAAAAGATATCACGGTGAAACTTTTCATAAAGAAGACAGCATAAACCGTAAAGGATAATTTTATGAAAGACATTAATTTTGTTTATGACTCAATTATTATTGGTGGTGGAGTCATTGGAGCGAGTGTAGCTAGATATTTATCACGCTACAAAGGAAATTTCCTTGTTATTGAAAAACATAATGATTGCGGTGAAGAAACGAGTTCAAGAAACAGCGCAATTGTTCATAGTGGTTACGATCCTATTCCTGGCACACAAAAAGCAAAATTTAATGTTCTTGGAAATAAAATGATGGGCCAGGTTTGTGAAGATTTAAATGTTGAGTTTTTACGTATTGGTTCTATTACTGTTGCATTTTCAAAAGAAGAAGATGCAATTCTTTTATCGTTACTTGAAAGAGCAAAAGAAAACAATGTTGAAGCTGAGTTTTTAACACAAGATCAACTCAGAAAAATTGAACCAAATATTTCACCACTAGCCACTAGTGGATTACTTTGTAAAAGTGCTGGAATAGTAAATCCATTCACGCTAAATATTAAGTTCATGGAAAACGCAATGGACAATGGAGTCGAACTTCATCTCAACGAAGAAGTAACAAATATTACAAAAAGAGTGGACTTTTACGAGGTTTTTACGAATTTAGGCAATATTTATCGCACAAAAACTATCGTAAACGCAGCTGGTTTATATAGTGATAAAGTATTAAGTTTTGTTGAAAAACCAGAGTTTGAAATTGAGCCAAGAAAAGGTGAATATTTTGTTTTGGATCACTTTAATACTAGTTTTGTGAAGCACACTTTATTCATGTGTCCAACAAAAGTTGGTAAAGGAATTCTAGTTTCACCAACAACAAGTTTTAATTATATTTTAGGTCCAAGTAATGATTTAACTTACAAAGAAGATTACATGACCAACACTGACATTTTAAATTCAGTTAAAGAGGGTGCTTTTAAATTAATTCCTTCAATTCCTCTTCAAGAGAATATTCGTCAATTTTCGGGAATTAGAGCTAATTCAAGTACACATGATTTTGTAATCGGTGAAAGTAAAATAAATAAAGGATTCTTTAATTGTGCTGCAATAATGTCTCCAGGTCTAGCTTCATCACCTGCAATTGGTGAATATGTTTCTGATTTAATAAAAAATGAATTAAATTTAGAAATTAATCCAAATTTCAATCCAAAAGTAAGAAAAAGTTCTTCCTTAAAAACTTTAGGAAAAGACAAATATAATGAATTAATTAAAGAAAATCCTCAATATGGAAAACTTATTTGTCGTTGCGAAAGAGTTAGCGAAGGTGAAATAGTTGATTCAATTCATAGAAATTGTGGAGCAAGAAGTGTAAAAGGCGTCAAAAAGAGAACTAGAAGCGGGTTTGGAAGATGTCAAGGAACATTCTGTCAAGAAGATGTTGTAAAAATTCTTGCTAGAGAATTAAATATCTCATTAGATGAAGTCAATTATGACGATTTAGGAACAAACATTTTAGTTGAAACAAGGAAGGGCCAGTAATTATGAAGAAAGTTGATTTAGTTATTATTGGTGGTGGCGCAGCCGGTTTAGCTAGCGCTTTAAGTGCTTATTCAAATGGTGTAAAAGATATTTTAATCATTGAAAGAGGCAATCATCTTGGTGGCATTTTGAATCAATGTATTCATAATGGTTTTGGTCTTGAATATTTTAAAGAAGAATTATCTGGACCAGAATATGCAGATAGATTCATCAAAAAGATTGAAGAAAATGGCATAAAATACTTACTTAATACGCAAGTTTTGGGTATTGGCAAAGATAAATCAGTTACATACATTAATTCTGAAGACGGTTTTAATAAGATAAATGCACGAGCAATTATTTTTAGCGCAGGATGCAATGAAAGAACCGCTGGTCAAATTAGCCTTCCAGGGAATCGACCAAAAGGTGTTTACACTGCTGGTTTGGCTCAAAAATACATGAATATTGATGGATATCTTGTTGGAAAGAGAGTTTACATTCTTGGAAGTGGCGATATTGGATTAATTATGGCACGTAGAATGTCACTTGAAGGCGCAAAAGTTATCGGTGTTAGTGAATTAATGCCTTATTCAAACGGATTAAATCGAAATATTGTTCAATGCTTGAATGATTTTGACATTCCACTTCGTTTATCAAATACTGTTACAAAAGTTATTGGAAGAAATAATCTTGAAGCAATTGAAATTAGCGATGTTGATGCAAATTTAAAACCAATAAAAGGAACAGAAAAAATTATTGAATGTGACACATTACTTTTAAGTATTGGACTTTATCCATTTAATGCACTTTTAAAACAAGCTGGATGTGAAGTCAACCCAAGAACAAAAGGTAGCAAAGTAAATCAAAATTTAGAAACTAGTATAAAAGGAATTTATTCTTGTGGAAATGTTCTCCATGTTCATGATTTAGTTGATTTTGTCACACTTGAAGGCGAAAAAGCTGGTAAATGTGCAGCTTATGATTTGATTCATCATCATAAACATGTTGAAAAACGTATCGTCGTTGATGCTAAAGAGAATTTGAACTATGTTTTGCCAAATTATATTGATGTAACAAAAGATTTAAATGAAGTTTCATTCTCGTTTAGAGTTAAAAAACCAATTTCAAAAGGCAGAATTACATTCAAAGATGGCGATAAAGTGATAAAAACCATTACAAAAATGAATTTAATACCAAGCGAAATGGTAAAAGTTTCATTAAATAACGTAGATTTTAATGAAATTGCAACAATTGATGTTTCGGTTGAGGAATTTTAATATGAAAGAATTTATTTGTATTGTCTGCCCTCGTGGTTGTCATATAAAAGTTGACGGTGAAAGCATTACTGGCTACACATGTAAACGTGGACTTGAGTATGTAAAGCAAGAATCAGTTGCTCCAAAAAGAACAGTTACATCAACTGTAAAGGTTAAAAATGGCGATCTTAGAGTTGTTTCATGTCGAACAACTGAGCCAATTGATAAAAATAAGATGTTTGATTTGATGAATATTATTAATAAGATAGAAGTTGAAGCTCCAGTTAAAGTTGGAGATGTTTTATTAGATAATATTTTTGACACGAGTGCAAAATTAATTGCAACAAAAGAAATAAAGAGGATTTAATGACAGGCACCATTTTTGATTTTTTCACTAAATGGGGTGATTATGATTTTAGACGACTTCATATTCAGGAAGCAGACTTAGTTGCATTCGGACTTCTTTCCTATGCGACATTTGAAAATACTGATTTTTATAAACAAGTAAAGAACGAAAATAAATTTTTTGAGATTAAAAAATTTGCTCAAGAAGGATTTGAAAAATTAAATAAAACGAATTTGATTCCAAATGGGTATTCTAAATTTTTGCATAGATTTTTTTCAATCAAAAGATATAAAAGAATAAAAATTGGGTATTTCGATGATGAAGTAAATAAAGATAAAAAGATTCAATTTTTTGCTTTTACAATTTCTTTTTCAAATTTTAACATTGTTTGTTTTAGAGGAACTGATACAAGTATTGTTGGCTGGGAAGAAGATTTAAACATGGCTGCTGATGAGTATGTTCCATCTCAAATTGCAGCACTAAATTATGTTAATAAAATCCTTGAAAATGATGAAAAAGATCTAATAATTTTGGGTCATTCTAAAGGTGGTAATCTAGCGTATTATTCATTTTTCAAAACAAGTGAAGAGAACAAAAAACGCATCAAAAAAGTTTATAATTTTGATGGCCCTGGTTTTAGAAATGACACCTTTGATTATCAAAAATATTCAAAAAACCTTGCAAAAGTCGTACCAAATGATGATATTGTTGGAATTTTATTTGACACTTCTGACAATTATAAGATTGCAAAATCAAATTCAGTTAATGTCTTTGCTCATGATTTATCATCGTGGATTTTAGATGAAGAAAACGATTTTAAAACAATAAAATATGTTAAAAAATTGACGCCTTCAAGCGAGGCTCTTAAGATCACTTTTAATTCATGGATTAACACTTTAAACAACGAAGAAATTAAAGAAATTACAATTTTAATTTTTAAAATATTTTATTCGAACAACCAACGTAATATAATGAATTTAAGAGTTGATTTAATAAAATCAGCGAAAGTTTATTTTTCAACATTAACTAATGAAGATAAAAAAGTTAGAAATGATTTCTCAAGAAAAATTTCAGAATTCATAAAGCTTTACTTTTCTAATTTATTTGATTTGAAAAAGGCGCATATATTTTTGAGGCGAAAATGATAATATGGAAAAATATGTTTTAGCAATTGATCAAGGCACAACATCAACAAGAGCAATGCTTTTTAATCATGAAGGCGAAGTAAAATTTAAAGCTCAACAAGAAGTTGAGTGCCTTTATCCACATGATGGTTGGGTTGAACAAGATGCATTTGATTTATATTTAAGTGTTTTAAATGTCATAAACGATGTACTTTTAAAAAATAATTTAACTTATGATAATATTGATTCGATCGGAATTACGAATCAAAGAGAAACAACTATTGTTTGGGATAAAAATACTGGAATGCCAGTTTATAATGCAATTGTCTGGCAATCAAGACAATCAAATTCTATCTGTGAAGAGTGGAAAAAATATGAAAATCAGGTTCATCAAAAGACTGGATTAATTATGAATCCATATTTTAGCGCTTCTAAAATTAGATTTATTCTTGATACGATTCCAGATGGTCAAAAAAGAGCTGAAAACGGAGAATTATTATTCGGAAATGTCGATACATGGATAATGTATAAAATTTCAAATGGTGAAATTTATAAAACTGATGTTACTAACGCTTCAAGAAGCATGTTTTTTAATATTTACACGCTCTCATATGATGATGAATTGCTAAAATTATTCAACATTCCAGCTTGTATGCTTCCAGAAGTTTCGGAATCAAGCAGTTTTTTTGGTTATGCAAAAGCTTTAAAAGAAGATTTAAAGATTTGTGGCGTTGCTGGAGATCAACAAGCTGCATTATTTGGTCAAAATTGTTTTAAATCTGGCGAAAGCAAAAATACTTATGGAACTGGTTGCTTCATGTTAATGAATATTGGTGAAAAACCATTAATTAGTGACACCGGATTAATCACAACTGTTGCTTGGAAGATTGGTGACAAAGTTACATATGCTCTAGAAGGAAGTGTTTTTATTGGTGGCGCATCAATTCAATGGCTTAGAGATGAGATGAGAATGATAAAAGATGCTAAAGAAAGCGAAAGTTATTCTCGAAAAGTTACTTCAACTCGAGGTGTAGTTGTAGTTCCTGCTTTTGTTGGTTTGGGCGCTCCATATTGGGATAATGAATGTAGAGGCGCTGTCTTTGGTTTAACTAGAGCAACAAAAAAAGAGCATTTCATTCGCGCAACCCTTGAATCTATTGCTTTGCAAACAAAAGATGTCATAAAAACAATGGAAAAAGAGACAAATATTCACATTTCGACATTAAAAGTCGATGGCGGAGCAACAGCAAATAGTTATTTAATGCAATATCAAAGCGATATTTTATCAAGCGAAGTCCTTTTACCAAATTGTTTAGAAACAACAGCTCTTGGTGCTGCTTATCTTGCAGGATTACAAACAGGATTTTGGAAAGATCTAGAAGATATTAAATCAGTTCATAAATATCAACGATTATATAAACCAAATATGAAAAAATCTGAGATTAAAATTATTGATAAAAGATGGAAAACAGCAATAAAAGCAACAAGAATGTTTAAATAATATGAATAAATCTGATATATGTTTCGATAACATTTGCAGATTAAAAAGAAATTCTTACAAAAAATTTTTAACGAAAAGGTATAATCGAAAACTAAATAAAACTATTTACAATTTTCATAATGATGAAATAAATCATTTTATTAATAGTTTAAATTTTTCGGGCAAACTTCATGTTAATGAAGGATATAAAATACAAAAATATATAAATTTCTATTTTGATTATGTCATTGAAATTAACAATTTTTATTTTGTAATTGTTGTTTTTGATGACATTTTCTCAGATTATGATTATTTAATTAACAATTATAATCCAATTCGCAAATCTATGTTTGAAGATGGAAAGTTTTTAGCTGGTATAATAATTGTAGATTTAACGCTAAAAAGAACTGGTGTGATAAACAACAAAGTAGAATATTCTTTAATTTATGAATACGAAATTAAAGAGCATATCATACATATTTTTGGAAATTTTTTTAAAGATTTTTTCAAAAACAAAGTGTCTTCGATTTACGATATATCAAGGCTTGCCTAAAGTAAAAAAGTGCAATTTTTGCGTATTTAGAAATACGTGTAAAAATAACAAATCATGATCGAATTATTTTTAGAAAAGGTCATAAAAATATATTTTGAAATTGCTTCAAAAAAGCAGAAATCGAGAAAAATAGTTGAGTTTTGCAGGGTTTTTGGGAATTTTCAGTTACTTTTTCAGTTTGTAAAAGACAATAAAATATATGATGACAAGATAGAAATTTTTGGATTTTTACCAATTTTTATAGATGATTTTTATTACTGTTTTATGTACTTATTAAAACTATTTAATAAGGAAATAATGAAGATAAAAAACAAAGATTTACGTAACTTTTATAAAGAAGAATCGAAGATTCTTGTACGTGACGCGGATAAACTTAATTTTAAGGATTTTAAAAAACATCTAATCCAAAAAGGAAGTGTAAAGAACAGAGATGAATATAGGGTTATTAGAATAATTCATAAAATGAAATCAATTTTAGCTCGCATTGATCTTAATGGAAGTTTTGGTCTTGTGTATGAAGCAGCCACAGCAGTTTTAAAATTTTCTAGAGGAATAAAATATAAAATTGATGTTAGGCAGCCAAAAATTAAACTTAGTCCAGTTAAAATATTGCTAGATTCCTTAAGTTATGAAGAAGCAGGAAGAAGAGCTAACAATAAACAAGGTGTATTTTTCACAACAAAAGACAAAATAACAATATTAACAGACGAAAAAAGAAGTATTCCAATCAAAAATTATGCTGTTACGTTTTTGATTATTCGAATCTTAAATTTAAAAATCTTCTTAGATAAGAAAAGAAAAACACTAATAAAAGCTAGCTATTCATTTTTTGAAACTGCATGTAACTTTGATATGAAAAGTTTAGAATATTTAATTAAAAAAATGAGCCTTAGAAATATACCTAAAATTTTATATTCAATTTTTATTGAAAATAAATTAATTGATGTAGTGAATGAAAATCAAGAACTAGAAAAAGATTTTCTAATGGCTTTAATTAAAGCATTAGAAAGAACAAATATTACCTCATTTGACGATTTAATTAATCTTTTACTGATGCTAGATATGCCATTTATCGAGCAAAAAAGGGTGGATAATTCTTATAATTCCTATCCTTATTATATATATAAGGAAAAACCAACTTTTAAAGAAGCTTATTTACTCAATGTTGATGTGTCCATGAGGTATATTTACAATCATCTTCTTTATAGACCAAACATTGGTCCATTGATTTCATTTGATGCTTTTAAAGGATTTAAAAAATTTAACCCCTTATTAAATTACGATTATAATGACTTTGAATATTTTGTTACATGTTTAAAATATACATTTATTTCTTGGTTACTCGAAAACAACATTAAAGTTTATACTGTTGATCAACCAATAATCACGAAAAGACGGACTTCTCTTCATGCAAAAGACAATATTTGAGGTGCATATTTAGCCATTATTGTTGATACAAAAATTTTTAAAAAAATACTTGCTTTATGTTTTGCTTTGTGACTATAATATTCGAGTTGCAATTAACAGAACTTCAAACTTTATTAAGATGTTCTAAAAATCTTAAAATAAAGTGCGAAAAACTGTTGACAGCAATTATATCACTTTGATATACTATTAAAGCACTTGTTGAGATATTAAAATCTCATTAAATTTGATAGAATCAAATGAGTGCAAGAGATCTTTGAAAACTAGATAGATGTACAAACAAACAACGTCAATTTAATTTAAGTCTAAACTTAAAAATTTTAAAACCAGAATAATTTTGAACTAGATATAAACTTTTGAGAGTTTGATGCTGGCTCAGGATGAACGCT
>JAQXNS010000135.1 GCA_029098125.1 bacterium | reverse complement strand
GAATCAGCAAGATAATCAGTGAGGATGACGCCATATGGGTGTAAGGTATCATTAATATCACCAGCTAATACTTCAATCTCTTTTCCATCGTTAAAAGTATTGCTTAAATATTCTTTATCAACAATAGCAGTGCCAATTACTTTAACTACATACAAGGAACTTTCGTATAAATATTCTTTTGAACCTGGTAAAACTCCATCGATTGTTATTGATCCATAAAATTCTTTTTTTAGTGATGAGGAGTAATTTATATAAGGATAATATTTTATATCTTTTCCAAATAATTCTTCTTTTTCCTCATTGCTAAAACTAATTATTGTTTTTTTGTTTACTTCTTCGAGCATTTTTGTTTTTGTAATTACTATATTTTTTTGATTGTTTAAATCGATGTTATCTAAAACAATTTTTGAAGAATCAAAGTTTATAAAAGTCTGGACTAGAATCAATAAAATCGTCAAGAGAGAAAACAAAATTGAATTTAAAATTGATGAAAAAATCCCTTTTTTAAAGTATCTTCCAAGAAGTCTATTTTTTAAGTTTTTTTCAATTTTAGTGGAGTTCTGCAGTGTTTTTTGAATATTTTGAGATTTGTAAGTGGTGTGATTCTCTTTAAAACCATTATCTAATTGTTCAATTCTTTTTATGTTGTTATTCTTTAAATCTTGTTTGATTTTTTCTTTTTCTTCATCGCTTAAATTCTTTTCAAATGGCAAAAAGAGTGTGCCGTTTTCAACTAAACATTCATTTTTATAATCAGCATTTCTTATCTCATCTTTTATTATTTTTCCTTCTTCTAGAATTATTCTACGTGAAGCATATTTTAAACTTGCGCTTTCATCATGGCTGACCATAAAGATTAAGCAAGATTTAGAAATTTCTTTTAATATGTCTAATATCTTAGTAGAAGTGTTTTTATCAAGATTTCCAGTTGGTTCATCACAAAGAATTATTTTTGGATTTTTAATTAGAGCTCTTGCAATTGCAACCCTTTGCTTTTCTCCTCCACTAAGTTCATTAACCATTTTATCTTCATATCCATCAAGATCTACTTTGCTAAGAACTTCTTTTAGCCTATTATCCTTATTATATATATCGTTAATAATTTCAAGAGAAATAAGGATGTTTTCTT
The DNA here is from genome assembly GCA_029098125.1 of bacterium. Taxonomy (GTDB): domain Bacteria; phylum Bacillota_I; class Bacilli_A; order RFN20; family CAG-826; genus Onthovivens. The sequence goes on along the minus strand of JAQXNS010000135.1, from coordinate 43,058 downwards.
TAACTGTTAATTCATTAATTAAACGATAGTCTTGAAAAATAAATCCGCAATATGACGCTTTATATTCTCTTCTTTTTTCATTATTAAGTGTGTAAAGCGATTCTCCATCAACTAATATATCTCCGCATGTTTTGGAATCAAGGTCTCCTAATAAATTAATTAAAGTTGACTTTCCAGATCCACTTTTTCCTAAAATGAAAACAAAACCACTATCAGGCAAGGAAAACGAAACATCATTTAAAGCCTTTGTGTTTGTTTTATTCTTATTTTTATAGATTTTTGTTAGATTTTTAATTTCAATCACGCTTTAAATTATAATATGATTATAAATTTTTATGTATAAATTTTTATAATGTATATATATTGAAACGATACATTAGAAAGTATTACCAGTAAAAAGATAAAAAACATCAAATCTATGTTTTTAGTTAAGTAAAATTATGTTTTTATCTTGTTTTCTTTTTTAAGGATGAATATAATGTAAGCACTTACATTAAATATTTTTTTAAAGTAGTTTTTACTTAAAACGTAAAATTTTAATGTGCTATTTTTAACTTAGGAGGATATATTTAAATGAAAAAAGTTAAATTAGTAAAAATTGCTGTTTTAGGCGCAGCTGCAATTCTTGGTATTACAGGATGTAACAAACAACCATCAGAGCAACCACTTGATGCAAAATGGTTAGCATTAGGACAATTCCAAGTTGGCGAACATGACTCAGCTTGGGACGCTGCATTAGACGATAATGGTAATGTAATAAACTTAATGACAGCTGTTAAAGCAAGCGAATTACCAGAAGCTATTAAAACAGCAGCTGGAGATAATGAAATTCAATACGGAGTAAAATTATCTGATGTTAGACTTGGTGCAAAAGACGCTGGTTGGACAGCACAAGCTATGAAAGAAGATAAAAAAGTTAATTGTAATGGTTCATTTGCTATTAAAGTTGGTGAAGCTTCATATGATGAAGTTGATGAAGTTTGGTCAGTTACACAATGGATACCAGATCCACATACAGCTTATGCAATTAGCTTAACACCAGACACATTATTTATGCCTGCATTCCAAGAAGCTGCAGATGAGAACGGTTTCTCATGGGCAAGCAATCCAGTTTGCATTGGCGGTTCTGGATCATATACAGTTTATGGTGTTAAATTTGCTGGTGGTGAAGGAAAACCAGGATATGGTGTTGGCTTAATTAAAGATAGCGAAATTACTAGCGAAGTTGACGGATATGAAGAAGTTAAAGAATGGAAAGCTGCTGAACATACATATGGTGTCATTGGTAGTTTTGCTGCATCTGGTTGGAATACTGATGTTTCATTAACTGCAAATGCAGATAATACAGCATTTAGTGCTACAGTTGAATTTGCTGCTAACGATGAATGGAAAATTAGAGCTGATGCTGATTGGACTGTTAACTGGGGCGCAGGAAGATTAGATGACGCTAGTAAAACATTACTTGGCGTTGCATCTGATGCTGCAAATGATGCAAATATCAAGATAACAGAAGCTGGTTCATATACAATTACAATTGGTGAATTTGCTGCTGATGCTAGCGCTAAAATCACAGTTACTAAAGCTGCTTAATTAATCTTTAATGGGGTGCTTTATAGCACCTCATTTTTAGGTTATAAATTTTAAAAATTTATTATTAAATAAATTATATATAGTAAATTCGATATGAGTTTTTAAATGATAAGGCAAGAGTTTTATATTATTGGCTTAACATAATTTTGTAAATGCTAAACCAATAGTTTAGAACTCTTATCTGCTACTCATAAATTAGATATTAAGTTTATGAGTTTTTAAAAAATAATAAATTTTTATTAACTATAAAATTGATAACTTTTGGAGTTGTTTATGAAACTAAAACATTATATTTTTCTAGGGTTGGCATTAACTTTGCCAATAATTTCTGTATCTTGTTCAAAATCATATGAAGATTTTGAAGATAATTATGTTGAAAAATTACCTCAAAACAATGATGATGGTTTGACTTTACATGCTTTTTGTTGGACGTTTAAACAAATTAAAGATAATTTACCTGGAATATATGAGTCTGGTTTTAAATCTATTTTAACTATGCCATTGCAAACTCCAAAAAATGGTGGATCTACGTGGTGGAGTTTTTATCAACCTTTAAGTTTTTCTATTGCTTCCTCAAGTAGTTTAGGCACCAAAGAAGAGTTGAAAGAATTATGTCTTGAAGCCGATAAATATGGTATTTCAATATATTGCGATGTAGTTTTTAATCATATGGCAAATATCAGCGATGATGATTTGGAAGACGACGGAACACCAAAAGTTTCTCCAAAAGTAGGTGAATATGAACCTTATATTTATGAACATCGTAATGATAAAGGGGATACATCTACTTTCCATCATAATAAGAATGCCACAGGAAGCGGGGCAGAAACACAATATTACCCATATGGAAAGCTACCAGATTTAAATACTGGAAATCCATACGTTCAAGAAAGATGTTTATCTTATTTAAAAGAATGCATAGATGCTGGAATCGATGGATTTAGGTTTGATGCTGCAAAACATATTGAGACGAGTCAAGACAAGGATTATCCTAGTAATTTTTGGGAAAACACTTTATTAGCAGCAAAAGATTATTATAAAGAAAAAGAAAATAAAGAATTGTACGCTTATGGAGAAGTTCTAAACAATCCTTTAGAAAGAGATATTAATTTATATGCTAACATGATGGATGTAACATGTGATGGTTATATTCAAGGTGTTCATAAAGGCGTTGTTTCTTCAAAAAGCGCAGACGCTATTTGTAATGCACAATATGGCAAAAATGTTGATGTAAGCAAGGTTATTACTTGGGTTGAAAGTCACGATACTTATGTTGAATCCTCAACTCATATTAATGAAACTCGTGTTGCAAAAGAATGGGGTGTTATTGCTTCTAGAAAAGGAATCAATGCTTTATTTTTAGCAAGACCAAATGCAAATATTGATGTTGGACAAATAGGTTCTTATGGATTCGAAAGTGAATTGGTTGCTTCTGCAAATAGATTCCATAATCGTTTTATAGGAGCTGAAGAAGATTTACATTCTGAAAGTGATGATTTAGTTTTTGTAAATGAAAGATATAGCGAGGAAGATGATGGCGCGTATGTATTAAATATTGACGCTGAGAAGAAAAATTATACAAAAACTGTAAAATTTAATCATTTAAGTGATGGAAATTATTATGATTTAGTTACTGGTTCAAAAGTTGTTGTTTCGTCCAAAACTGCAACTATCAATTTTGATCAATCAGGAATTTGCTATTTGGTTAGAAGCCATGTTTTACCACGACCAAGTTTTACAATTTCTAGCAGAGGTGAGAGCTTTGCTGATAAATTAAATGTAGAATTAAAAACCTCAAATGCTAGCGAGAGTTTCTATTATTTTAACGATGATGAATCATCAAAAGTGAGTTTCAATGAAAAAGTGAATATTACTATTGGAGATCATGTTATAAATAATGAAGAGGTTTTAAATATTGTTGTTAAAAATGGTAATAATTCAAAAACTAGAAGATTTGTCTTTAACAAAATTACTTTAATTGATGGATATTTTAACGTAATAAATCTAAATCCTATATATTTCGAGCAAAACGAGCTATATATTTGGAGTTGGGAGCCAAGTAAATGGCATAAAGATTACACATATGAAAATAATATTTTATTAATAGATGTCAGTGGATATACTGGATTCTTATTAGGATTGTTTAATAAAGATTATGTAATTGAAAACACACAAAAATGGGATGAAAATATTATCAAACAATCCGTTGATATCAAGGGTGAAGCTCTAAAAAAAGGCTTTTTTGATGCTAGTGGCTTTTAGGAGAAAATATGAAAAAAAGATTAAATGTTTTATTGTTAAGTTTATTGTTACCTGTTGGCCTAATTTCTGGATGTGCTGATTCTGGAATGGGACCTGATGAACCATATGAACAATTAATATCACCAAATGATAGTGATGTAGTTTCAACATACAAAAAAGATACAACTGATTATTCAAAATTAGTTGAAGAAACAACAACAAAAATTAGATTTCATTACCGCAGAAAAGATGATTTAGCAAATAATAGAAGCCCATATCAAGGTTATGGAATTTGGGCTTGGGATATTACAAATGGAGGCAATGGAGCTTTTTACCCATTTGAATATTATGATGACTTTGGTGTTTTTGTTGATGTTCCTTTAGATAAAGTTACTGGGGAAAAAGAAGCCAAAGTTATTGGTTTTTTAGTCACTACTGAAGATTGGAAAAAAGACCCTGATAATGATCGTTCAATTGAAGTTAGCAAAACTTCTCTTGGTGGATTTATGGATATCTACTCAAAGAGTGGAGCAATGGATATTTACACTAACAAGGACGATGCGTTAAAAGCAAAAATGAATACATGTGTTTTAGAATCATCTAAAATATTTAGCGTTTATTTTGCTCCTTACTCAACAACATTTAAGCCTTATAGTAAGAGACTAAATGTTTTTGTTGATGGTAATCCAATTACAGAGTACTCACTTGGTGAATATAATGAAAAATCCAAAAAATTAACTATTGAGTTAAATAATGAAATTGATTTATCCTCTACAATTGAAGTTACATATAAATTTGATAATGATTGGACTGATAAGAAAACGGTCATGGTCACTTCATATTTTGATACTGAAGAATTTGGGGAGAAGTATAATTATTCATCTGACGATTTGGGTGCATCTTTTGATAATGATTCTAATCCAAAAGCAACTACATTCAAAGTTTGGGCTCCAACAAGCAGTTCAATGAAATTAAATTTATATAAAACAGGTGATTATATAAATGACAAAACGCCAATTGAAGTTGTTGATATGACAAGAAAAGAAAAAGGTATTTTTGAAACAACAGTTTCAAGAAATTTAGATGGCGTTTATTATACATACACAGTTACTAATTCAAAAGGTGTTAACGAAATAATCGATCCATACGCTAAATCAGCTGGGTTAAACGGCAAAAGAGGCATGGTAATTAACTTTAATAAGATTAATGCTGAAATGTTCTATGATAAAACTCCAGTCAATTTTGGCGAAAACGGAACTGATGCATCAATTTATGAAATGCATATTAGAGATATGACCATCAATGAAAATAGTGGTGTTAAAGAAGAATACAGAGGTAAATTCTTAGGTTTAACTGAATCTGGAACAACATATACAGAAGGTGGTAAAACAGTTTCAACAGGCTTAGATCATTTAAAAGATTTAGGAATAAGCCATGTTCAAATTATGCCATCATATGATTACAATTCTGTTGATGAGAGTAATGTTTCTACTTCAATGAAGGACACAAATTATAACTGGGGATATGATCCACAAAATTATAATTGTTTAGAAGGAAGCTATTCTTTAAATCCTGCTGATGGATACTCAAGAGTAAAAGAATTTAAACAAATGATGACAGCATTACATAATAATGGAATTAACGTCAACATGGATGTTGTTTATAATCATACAGGTTCAACAGAAGGAAGCAGTTTTACAACGCTCGTTCCTTATTATTATTATAGAACAAGCAGAAGCGGCGAATATTCTAACGGTTCAGGATGTGGAAACGAAGTCGCAAGTGAAAGATTCATGGTTAATAAATTCATTAGAGAATCATGCAAATTCTGGGTTGAAGAATATGGAATTAGTGGTTTTAGATTTGATTTAATGGGTTTACTTGATAATCAAACTATGATTGATGTTTATAAAGATTTATCTGCTATAAATAAGGATATTATGGTTTATGGTGAACCTTGGACTGGTGGAACTTCAAAGTTAGTTGATGGAACTGATCCAAAGAAATTAACAAGTCAAAAAACTGTTCAATCTTCACTTTCTCAATCATATTTCGCAGGTGATGGAGTTTATGTTGGTGCATTTAACGATGTAATTAGAAATGCAATTAGAGGTGACAATGCTCCTGGTTTAGGCTGGGTAAGCGGAGCTAATTATTTAGCAAACTCAATACTAATGGGTATTACTGGTGCTTTTTCAACAAAAGATGAGAAATCTAAAAACATCGAACCACAACAAGTTATTAATTATGCTTCTTGCCATGACAATTACACATTATATGATCAATTGATTCAACAAAAATACAATTCAAACTTAGATATGCAATATACACAAGCTGAATCTATTGTTTTTACATCTCAAGGAGTTCCATTCCTTCAAGAAGGTGAAGAGTTTAAACGAACAAAAGAGTATGAAGACGAAAATGGAAATATAAAATATGAGGGAAATTCATATAATGTTGGCGATAACATTAATAACATGGATTATTCTTTAAAAATTAAAAATGAAGATACTTATAAATATTTCAAAGATTTAATTGCTTTAAGAAAACAATTAGATGGTTTATCTTTGCCAAATCGTGAAGATATAAACAAATATTTAAAGAATGTTAGCGTTGCGAATAATGTTATCAGTTTTAATGTTGATATGAGTAGCGAAGGAAAAGAAAATATTTTCGTTTTCCACGCTGGAAGTGAAAATTCTATTTCTCTTGATGGTGAATATAAAATATTGTTATCAAATAATTCAAAACACGAAAAAGGTAGCGTTGTTAGTGGCAACTTTAAACTTGATTTAAATGAATCAATAATTCTTCAAAAGATTTAAAAATATGAATAAAGTACGTACTACAATTCAAAAAAGACCTGTAATTTTTAGTTCTATTGTTATGAGCATCTGCATAATAACTATTGTTTTATGTGCAATTTTTGAATCTTACAGTTCGATAGGTTTAGTAGTTTACGTATTTTGTTCAATATTTATTATTTGTGCAATACCAATAATCGCTGATCAATTATTTCATTACCTAGAAATTGATGGCGAATATTTAATTAATCATATTCTATTTATTAAAAAGAAGATCAAAATTTCAAATATTAAAGATGTGGTTTTAATAGATGATTTTTATATTATTTATGATAAAGATGGTAAAAAGTTTGGTAGTTTGCCAAGTTTTGACCCCCTCATCGGTGAATTTTTGTTCAGATTTGAAAAGAAAGGAATCGTAGTTAGGTAATTAAACTCTTTTTTAGAGTTTTATTATATTTTATTTTCGTATTTTAAGCATATAGGAGGAACGTATGGCTAATCTTAAATTAAGTCATATCTACAAGGTATATGATAATGGACACAAAGCAGTTAACGATTTTAGTATCGATATTGCTGATAAAGAGTTCATTGTTTTCGTCGGACCTAGTGGATGTGGCAAATCAACTACCTTAAGAATGATTGCTGGACTTGAAACAATCACAGCTGGCGATTTATTTATTGGGGACACTTTGGTTAATGATATGGAACCAAAAGATCGTGACATTGCTATGGTTTTCCAAAGTTATGCTCTTTATCCACACATGACAGTTTATGAAAATATGGCCTTTGGTTTACGCAATAGGCATTTGCCAGAAGCGGAAATTAAAGAAAAAGTTTTAGAAGCTGCTAAAATGTTGGATATCGAGGAATATTTGGATCGTAAACCTAAAGCAATGAGTGGAGGTCAAAGACAAAGAGTTGCACTTGGTCGTGCTCTTGTTCGTGATCCTAAAGTATTTTTACTTGATGAACCTCTTTCAAATTTGGACGCTAAATTAAGAGCCCAAATGAGAACAGAAATCACTAAATTACACAAAAAACTACAGACAACATTTATTTATGTTACCCACGACCAAGTCGAAGCTATGACAATGGGAACTAGAATTGTTGTTATGAAAAAAGGGTATGTACAACAAATTGACACACCTATGAATCTTTATAATGAACCTTATAATAAGTTTGTTGCAGGATTTATTGGCACTCCACAAATGAACTTCTTTAATGTCACATTAAATAGAATTAATGATATTGTTGAAGTAATATTTGAAAATGATTCAAAAATTGTTTTACCTTATGAAAAATTATCAAAGATACATGATGATTATTTACATGGAAGTAAAAAAGTCATATTTGGCATAAGACCAGAACATCTAGTTTTGAGTGAAGATGGTCTAGAATGCGTGATTACAAACGTCGAACATTTAGGTAATGAATGTATAGCTTATGGTGAACTTGGCGGAGTAGAACAAGATTTCTCATTAAAAGATGAAGGCAACAAAATTATTGTCAAGGTAATTGAGGGCACTAATATTAACGTTGGCGATAAAGTTAGAATTTCACCAATTATTGATAAAGTTCATTTCTTTGATGCAGAAACAGAGGTTACTTTATTAAGCAAGATACCAAGTTATTCAAAATTCAGCGCAAAAATTTCTGAAGGAAAACTTACTTTCTTAGATGTCGAAATCGATGCTCCAGCTCAACTTACAAGAGTTTGTGATAATAAAAATCTTGATATTGAGGTACCTCCTTATGCTATCGTAAGAGGCTCTACTTATTCTTTAAAAGTTGATAAGATCGAAAAAATTAATGATAAAAATTTAGCTTATCTTCAATTTGGAAATCGTTATCTTTTTGCACTTGTTGACGATGAAGTTAAAGTTAATGACTCTTATTCATTCGATATTTTATTTGATAAGGTTAAAGTCACTTCTGATAATGAGATTTGCTTAGAAGAAATCAATGATCAAATTTCATTGTTAGGAACATTTGATAAAGAAGAATTAAGAGAAGTTGATACCGACGAATCAAGTCCAACATACAATAAAACAATTAGAAAATATTATTTCCATGCAGTTATTGAAAATAAAAAGTTCTCTCTTTTAACAGAAAGTGGTTACAAGATGAACGCAATTGAGGGAAATAATTGCTACAAACGTACATATAAATATGTCGCAAATATGAATGATGTTGAAGTTACTGACTCTGAAAGTGATGGCTTAAGAGTTTCAGTAGTTGACATTCTTGACTATGGAGTTAATAAATATGCATTAGTTCAAGCAAATGAACAAAAATTCTTAATTAAAAATAAGAATTATAATGTTGGTGATGTATTATTTATTAACATTCCAGGAGATAAGATTAGCATTTATTCAACAAATATTGACATGAAGATTTGCTAATTATGGAAGAAAAAATCAAGCAGAATATTCCAATTGACATTGAACCAAATTCGAAACCCATGTTAATTAAAAGGATTTTATCCTATCTAGCTGACGTATCAATCACATTTGTTTTATTCTTTTGTTTAAATTTATTAGCAATCAATACACCTATTGCTAATAACTTAAATAAATATAAAGAAGAAATGATTCTTTATAGCGATAAAGCAAAATTAGAAACTGGTTATGGAGATATTAAATATATCGAGGAAAACGAAGTTAAATCATACCAAGATCAAAATTACTATGTGTATAAAGATGATGCGGATAAAAACTATATAGTACAAAATATTGATAAAAATCAATTAACACCTGAAATTATTGAAGCTTATACAAATAAAATGAGCGAACAAAAATTCAGGGATTTAAAATTTAGTTATGATTTGCATAGTTTCACTCTAGTTGCATTATCATTCTTAATTACTGAAACTTTACTATTTCTAGTTGTTCCTTTAATTAATAAAAAAAGGTCAACAATAGGACAAATGTTGTGCGGAGTCGAATTATTTGCAATTAAGAGAATGTCTTGTGCTAGGTGGTATCATGTATTATTTAGATTTATGTATATTCTCATTGTAGAAACTTTATTGCCTTACTTAGCATCTGGAATGATTGGAATTTTATGTTATATGGTTATTTCTTTCATCATAACAATTTTGAATAAAAAATATAGAACAATTAGAGACTTTATAAGTGGAACTATGTTAATTGAGTCAAAATCTTATAGTCCGATTGTAAAAGAATAAAAAAGGAGAAAAAAATGAAATTAAACAAATTATTTATGCTTAGTGCATTATCAATCTTATTGGTCAGCGGAACAACAAGCTGTGGTGGCGCTGATAAAAAATTAACAGTTTGGGTTGGTAACGAAGAAGGTACTGCTGAATTTTATCAAGCTGCATGTGATGCTTGGCTTGCTCAAGAAGGCAATCCTTATGCTGACTACCAAATCATAGTTAAAGGTACAGATGTTGGTAGTATTGCTGGAACTATTACACAAGACCCAAAAGCAGCTGGCGACATTTATACTGTTGCTCACGATAATGTTGGTAAACTTGCTGCTGCAAAATGTGCAAAACCAATCAGTGAAACTTCACTTGTAACTCAAATTGAAACTGATAACCCAACAACTTTCGTTGATGTTTGCAAATCAATTGTTAATGGAAAACAAGCACTTTATGCTGCTCCATATATTTCACAAGCATGTTTCTTATATTACGATAAAACAAAAATTTCTGATGAAGAAGTAAAATCATTTGAAGGTATTATGGCAGCTGCAAAAAGAAATAATTGTAAAGGCTGGACTGTTCCTTCAAGTGATGGTGCTGATGGATACAATTTCTCATGGTCAATACTTTCAACAAGAGTTAGCGATCATTACACATCTTTAAAATTATATGAAGGTGCTAGTGCTGAAGCTGGCGGAACAAAAGGTGAAGCATATTGCCAAGGTGATGATAGAATCGCTACTTTAAGATGGGTACAAGATGCTTTAGAAAATCCAAATGGATTCAAATTTGCTTCTAGCGATGGTTGGGAAAAAGATTTACAAAATGGTGCATGTTTAGGTCTTATCAATGGTTCTTGGGCTAAAAATGCAGTTGCAAGTGCTATTGGTGAAGCAAATTTAGGTGTTGCATTAATTCCTACATTCACATTAACTGAAAATAACGTTTCTGGATTAGATAATAATGTAGTTAAAGCCGGCGATGTTTATCGTGGTGGATCATTTGCTGATTGTAAAGTTTTCATGCTTAATGCAAATACAGATTCAAGCAAATACTTAGCACAACAAGCTTTAGTTAAATATCTTTCATCAGTTGAAATGCAAACTAGTGCATTTGAAAAACAAACAATTGTTCCTTCAGCAACAGCTGCAAGTGCACAAATTGATCAATTATTTAATGATGGTAAAGTAACACAAAGTCAATATGATATTGCTAAAGTTCAAGTTGAAATGGGTGCTTGGGGTATACCACAACCTTTCATTACAGGTACATTAAATACTTACTATTATTCAAAATCTGCACCAGCTATTTATGCTGCTATGGCTGTTAAGAGTAATTATCCAACAACAGGTACTGCTCTTGTAACAAATACAGCTGAAGTTTCTGGTATTAGACAAGGTTTATACATGATGAACTATATTTGGTTAAAAGGTAAAAACCCAGCATCAATTCCAACTTCATTACCTGCAGCAATCGAATAATAAATTAATTTACTTTTACATAAATAATTAATCAATGAAAGGAGGGAAATTACAATGAAAAGCGAAATGACGAGAAAAGAAGAAAAAGTTAAAAAGCCAAATCCTTTTGTTACATTCTTTTCTTCATTCAAAAGCTTCTTTGTCAATTTTCATAAACGATTTGTTGATGGCAGTATAGGAACCAAACTATCCCATTTCATTATGGGAAGTGGTTCCTTCTATCATGGGCAATATGTCAAAGGTGCAATGTATCTTTTCCTTCAAGTGCTCTTTATTCTTTTTATGGTTTTATGTCCAGAAATTAATGGAACCCCTTACGGATTTAAAGCCTTAATAAATTTAAGATTAGGAGGCAGTGAAGGTGGTGACTTTGATCCAATGACAGGTGAGATGACCCAACCTAGCAATGACCAATTAATGTTGTTGTTTGGTCTTGTTACTATCGCAATCATAATATTATATTTGCTTGTTTGGATTAGTAACATTGGATCATCATATAAAGCTGATTTAGAAGCAAAAAAAGGCAAAAAACCTACTACTTTTAAAGATGATTTAAAAGCATTATTAGATTCAAAATTCCATGTTTTGATGCTTACTCCAACATGTTTGGCTGCTTTAGTGTTCACACTTTTGCCTACAATCTTTATGATTTGTATGGCATTTACTACATATAATCAATTTGATATGAATGCTGAAGGAACGGTTTTGTTCCATTGGAATGGTTTTAGTAATTTTGTTTATATGTTCACTGGCGAGAGCCAATTAGGTTCTGAAATTAAAGCTAGATTCTTACCTGTTCTTGGATGGACATTTATATGGGCAATTCTAGCAACATTAACATGTTATTTTGGTGGAATTTTATTAGCTATTCTCATTAATAAAAAAGGTTTAATGGGCAAAAAAGTCTTTAGAACAATCTTTATTTTAACTATAGCAATTCCTCAATTTATTTCTTTATTATCTATGAGAAATCTTTTAGGTGAATATGGTCCTGTTAATTCATTACTTCAATCTTTGGGATGGATTGATCAACCAATTGGTTTCTTAGGATTAAGTGCATCAGATAATGAATATGTAGCAAAGGTTGTAGTCATTATTGTTAATATGTGGCTTGGTATTCCTTATACAATGTTAATGACTAGCGGTATTTTGATGAATATTCCTGCAGATTTGTATGAAGCTGCTACAGTTGATGGTGCTAGTAAAACCAAAATGTTTTTCAAAATAACTTTACCTTATGTTGTCTTTATTACAACCCCATATTTAATTTCATCATTTGTTGGTAATATTAACTCATTTAATACAATATTCCTTTTAACAGGTGGTGGACCAACATATGTTGGATATCAAGCTGGCGGTACTGACTTACTTGTTACATGGTTATATAAATTAACTATTGATAATGGGGAATATAATACAGGCGCTGTTATTGGTATTATCACCTTTATGATTACTTCAACAATTACTTTGATTACATATCGAAGAAGTAAAGCTTATAATGAGGAGGACACATTCCAATGATAAATGATCCTTACAAAAGACAAAAATATAAAAGTCAAAAAAGAAGTAAAATAGCTTCTTTAAGCGCTACATATGTCATATTATTGATTCTTTCGATTATCTGGATTATTCCAATTTTCTGGGTCGCATGTAGTGCATTTAGAACTGAATATAAAGACGGAACATTTATTGGTGCTGTTACTAGCGGTTTTATTCCTTCAACTGTTGGCTTTAAAAATTTTGCTGATTTATTTAATATGACTTATAACGGCATTGAACATGCATTTTTAAGATGGATGGGAAATACACTTCTTGTAGCTGTTTGTTGTTGTCTTATTTCAACTTTCTTAATTTTGAGTGTTGCATACTGTATGTCAAAATTGAAATTCAAAATGAGAAAGCCATTTATGAATCTAGCAATGATTCTTGGATTATTTCCAGGTTTCATGTCAATGATTGCTATTTACTTTTTGCTTAAATCAATCGGATTAGTCGCAAACCAAGACCAACCTAGTTTAGCAATTCTTGGTATTATTATTGCATATAGTGCTGGTAGTGGATTAGGATTCCAAGTTGCAAAAGGTTTCTTTGATGTTATACCTAACTCACTTGTTGAAAGTGCTAAATTAGATGGATGCTCAAACTTTAAGATTTTTAAATCAATCATTTTACCTTTATCAAAACCAATTATTATTTATACAGCTTTGATGAGTTTTACGGGTCCTTGGATGGATTTCATCTTTGCTAGAGTTATTATTGGTCCAACTAATGTTGAATATTGGACAGTTTCTGTTGGCCTTTATGATATGCTATTTGGTACATTCGCAGATATTAACTTATTTACTAAATTTGCTGCAGGCTGTGTCGTTGTAGGAATTCCAATTGTTACATTGTTTATGTTCTTACAAAAATATTATGTTGAAGGTGTTACTGCCGGAGCAGTTAAAGGATAATAGTATGAAAAAGAAAATTATTGCAAGTTCAGTTTTTGCTGCTATTTATTTGCTTGGATTTATATTATTATTAATTTCAGCTTCATTATTATTATCTTCTGGTTCAACTTTAGTTGAAACAGCTACTTCAATTGGATCAATTGATGGTGATGCATTTATGGCACAATTTAATCAATATTTATCTGATCGTGCTATGCCACAAATCCTTTATTATATAGGAGCAATTTTTGTAATAGCTGGTAGCATTTCATTAATTGTTACAGCTGATCTGTTTTATAAAAAAGTTGATAAAGAATGCCAATTATCTGTTTTAATTAACAAATATTATAAATTAGTGGTATTTTTCACTATGTTTGTTTGCTTAATTATTGTTAGTTTTGTTGCAATTGCTGCAAGTCTAAAACTTAGCGATGCAACCACTTTAATTGGCGAGTATGTATCATCGACTGGTTCTATTGAAAAAGAACAATTTTTTGAAGTATTTAATGCTAATAGTTCAATTCAATCATTTATAACTTTATCAAGTATTGTTTATCTTGTTCTATCATTCATAAGTGTTGTGTTTGGAATTAAACATGCTTCAGCTTTAATTAAAGCAAAATTTAAAGACGATGCTGATGAAGATGAAAAGGATAAAGAAGAAAAATAATATAGAATCTTTTTACATATTTTATATATCGAGTTCTATTGAGATTTTTTAAAGATTATATAGGGTTTATTTTTATAAAGATATAATAAACCCTATTTTTTATTTTTGATATTTTTAATAGCAATGGCATTAAATTTGATCTAATTAATAAAAATATTTAAGGGCTTATTTCTCGCTATAACATTCATTTAATTTGATTTTGTAAAAATTTCTCAAAAACCCTGCAGAACCCCATTATTTTTGAAAAAAACCTTGTAAATTACTTTACAAGGTCTGCTATTTTTGGATGTGCTAGATTTAAAAAATCATCAACTTTAACTTTGACTTGAACACCAACTTTACCTCCAGAAAAATATAATTCTTCTAAAGCTAAAACAGATTCGTCAATTGAAACTTGGTAGTCTTTTTTTAATCCAAGTGGTGAACATCCTCCATGAACATAACCAGTAATTTTTAATAGATCTTTAAAAGGAATCATTTCAACACTTTTTTCACAAACTGTCTTTGCTGCCTTTTTTAAATCTAATTCTTTATTTACTGGAATCATGAAGGCATAATAGTCATTACTTTTTCCTTTTGTTATTAAAGTTTTAAATACTGATTTAACATCTTCATGTAAAATTGAAGCGATTTCTTCACCAGTTAATGATTGATTTGCTTCATATTCATATTGAGAATACTTGATATTATTTGAATCAAGTATTCTCATTACGTTAGTTTTCACTTTTTATAAAGCCATCTTTTCTGGATCGATTAATAATGCTTTAGTTTCAATTTCGTTTTCAATTAACTTAATGAATTCATCAAGAGAAACTGTGATTTGATCTTTTGATCCATATTTTCTATATGTTACAGCATTATTTTCTTTTTCTTTGTCACCAATAACAAGTGTGTAAGGGATTTTCTTGATTTGAGCATTTCTCATTCTGTACCCTAATTTTTCACTTGCTGGATCAAGTTCAACTCTAATTTTGTGTTTTCTTAAAGTGTTAACGACTTGATTTGCATATTCGCTATGAACTTCGTCGTTTACAGGAAGAACTTTGACTTGAAGTGGAGCACACCATGTTGGGAAAGCACCAGCAAAATTCTCTGTGATGATACCAATAAATCTTTCAAATGAACCAAGAATTGCTCTATGAAGCATGATTGGTCTTTCTTTTTCACCTTTTGAGTTGATATATGTGCAATCAAATCTTTCTGGAAGATTCATATCGAGTTGAATTGTTCCACATTGCCAAATTCTACCCATACAATCTTTGAGTTTAAAATCAAGTTTTGGACCATAGAAAGCGCCATCACCAGGATTAATTTTAAAATCTTTTCCTGTTGCTCTACATGCATCAGCTAAGATTTTTTCGCTTTGTTCCCAGATTGCATCATCTCCAATATAGTCTGATTCTGGTTTTGTTGATAAGACGATAGAATATTTTAAGCCAAAAACACTGTAAATTTTGTCGTAAAGTTTTAATAATGTTTCGATTTCAGATTTTAATTGATCACGTGTACAGAAAATATGAGCATCATCTTGAGTGAAACATCTAACTCTGAATAAACCATTTAAAGCTCCACTTGCTTCGTGTCTATGAACAAGACCTAATTCACCAAGTCTTAATGGAAGATCTTTGTATGAATGAAGTTCATTGTTGTAAACAAGAATTGATCCAGGGCAGTTCATTGGTTTGATTGCAAAGTCTCTATCATCAATCTTTGTTGTGTACATATTTTCTTTGTAGTGGTCCCAGTGACCGCTTGTTAACCAAAGCTCTTTTGATAACATAATTGGAGTCTTGATTAATTTGTATCCGTATTCATCATGAATATCATACCACCAGTTTTCAATTTGTCTTCTAAGCATTAAACCATTTGGTAAATAGAATGGGAAACCTGGACCATACTCTGAAATTGTAAATAAGCCAAGTTCTTTACCAATTTTTCTATGATCTCTTTTCTTTGCTTCTTCTCTAATGAATAAAATATGTTCAAGTTCTTCTTTTGAAAATGAAGCAACACCATAAATTCTTGTTAGTTGTTTATTTTTAGAATCGCCTCTCCAATATGCACCAGCAATATTATCAAGATGGAAATATTTTATAAAACCAGTTGATGGAACATGAGGTCCACGACATAAATCTATATATTCACCTTGTTTGTAAATAGAAATATTTCCTTCTAATTCATTAATTAATTCTTTTTTGTATTCATCATTTTTAAAAATTTCTAAAGCTTCTTCTTTTGAGACGTTTTTTCTAACGATATATTCGTTTTTCTTTGAAAGTTCCTTCATTTTTGCTTCGATTTTTGCTAAATCTTCTTCTTTTAAGACATAACCGTTAAAATCAACGTCATAATAAAAACCTTCTTCGATTGCAGGGCCGACACCAAATTTCACACCTTTATATAATAAGGATATAGCCTCTGCCATTAAATGAGCAGCGGAGTGATTTAAAATATCTTTAGCTTCTTCACTTTTTGAAGTTATAATGACAAACTCGCCACTTTCTTTAATTGGTGTGTATAGATCAAAAAGTTCACCATTAAGTTTGTAAGCAAGTGAATTTCTAGCAAGACCTTCGCTGATTAATAGTGCTGCATCATGACCATTTTTACCTTCTTCTAAATTTAAAATTTTTCCATCGAGTAATTTTAATTCCATCGTTAATTCCTCCTATAAAAAAGTCCTTAGAGATAAACTCTAAGGACGCATTATTTACGTGGTACCACCTTAGTTATTAAGAAAAAAATCTTAATCACTTCATTCTAACTTTGTCGATAGCTTAATCGTTAAGTTTCCTTAAATGCTCGGAAGTAGTTTTGCTAGATTTTATATTAGAAACTTTCACCAAATGTTTCTTTCTCTAATAATATAAAGGTTAAAGCAACATGTCTTCGTCGTTGCAAGATTAGTTTAGTCCTATTTTTAAAATTTGTAAACTATAATAAATCTCTATCTTTTGGAATTGTAACAATTCTCATGAAATTAGTTCTTCCACTTCCTGTTGGAGTACCGCCACTAATAATAATAGTGTCCCCAGCTTGAAGTCCAAAGCGTTTTGCATGAGCTATTGCAACAACTTCCATGTCTTCAATGAATTGAGGCATTTTCTTAGATTTTAATAATACACTGTAAACACCCCAATAAATTGCGTTTTGTCTAACAGTTGTTAATTCATTTGAAATTGAAAGAATTGGACAACATGGTCTGGCTTTTGAAATTCTTCTTGAAGATCTTCCGCTAGATGTGAATGAAACAATTAATTTTGCGCCAATTAACTTTGCTGTATTTGCAATTGCGTTTGCTAAAGCATCGTTGTTATCTTTATTTGAAGTATCATATGCTTCTTTAGCAAGAGTTTCATAATCAAGTGTTTTTTCCATAGTGTGAGCAATTTTTGCTTGCATTTGGACTGCTTCGACTGGATATTTACCGCTAGCGCTTTCCCCACTTAACATGACGCAATCAGTTGATTCAGTAATAGCAGTTGCAACGTCACTAACTTCAGCTCTAGTTGGAATTGGAGAATAAACCATTGAATCAAGCATTTGAGTAGCGGTGATTACTGGTTTTCCTTTTGCTCTACACATATCAATAAGTTTCTTTTGAATGATTGGAACTTCTTCTTCAGGAATTTCAAGTCCAAGATCGCCACGAGCAACCATAATGGCATCGCTTGCATCAACGATTTCTTCTAATCTTCCGATTGCTTCATAGTTTTCAATTTTAGCGATGATTTTAATTTCTGGATGTCCGTGTGTGATTAAAACATTTCTAATATCTTGAACATCACGAGCACATCTAACAAAAGAAGCACTGATAAAATCAACACCGTTTTCGCAACCCCAAATTAAGTCACTTAAATCTTTTTCACTAATAAAATCTAATGAATTTAATTTTGCTCCGGAGCAATTGACACCTTTTTTTGAAGAAATATCATGATCATTTTGTGCTTCACAGATAATTTCTCTTTTAGCTTCATCTTTGCCAATAACGAGATAATTTAATTTTCCATCATCGATTTTGATATGGTTTCCTATTGAAACATCATCAAAAAGTTTGTCGAAAGTTACACTGATTTTTTCAGGTGTTCCAAGGACCTTTTTCATCGAAATTCTAGTAATTTGACCTTTTTTAATGGAAATTTTGCCATTTTCCATGTCATTTGTACGAATTTCAGGACCTTTTGTATCTAGCATTGCAGGAATGTAAATACCCTCTTCTTCAAGCAATCTACATCTTTCTAACTTTTTTAATTGTTCATCATAATCGCCATGAGAGAAGTTCATTCTTAAAACATTCATACCATTTTCGATGAGTTTTTTAAGAGTTTTCATGTCCTCACTAGCAGGGCCGATAGTGCAAACAATTTTTGTGTTTTTAAACATATTGACGTGTTCCATATTAAACCTCTTACTTGATTAAATCGTAAGTTTTGTATAAATCTAAGTGTTTATTTCTTGGGAAATCTAGTGCTTCTAGAATATCAAAATATTTTAATTCGTTGTTAACAAGTCCAACGCAAACGCCACCGATACCTTGATCAAGTAGTTCGACTGCATAGCTACCCATTCTAATTGAGTTGAATCTTTCCATAGCAGTTGGAGCGCCACCTCTTTGGATGTAACCTAAAACATCGTTTCTTGTATCCCAACCAGTTTGTTCTTTAATATGCTTTGTTAATTCATTTAAATCGTATAATTTTTCTGAAATTAAAACGATTTCACAATCTTTACCTTCTTCTTTATCTTTTTTCAAACTTTCAATAAGTTCTTTTTCTTCAAGTGGTCTATCTGCAGTAACGATATAATCAGCTTTACATGCGATGCCAGCAAAAAGTGTTAAATCTGGACATTTGTTTCCCATAACTTCAATTAAGCAACATCTATTATGAGAACTCATTGTTTCTTTGATTTGATCAATTGCAGTGACAACATTATTTAAAGCAGTGTCAAAACCGATTGTAAAATCGCTACTTGAAATATCGTTATCAATAGTTCCTGGTAAACCAACACAGTTGATGCCCATTTCAGTTAATTTTTTAGCACCCATGTAAGAGCCATCGCCGCCAATAACAATTAAAGCTTCGATTCCTTCTTTCTTTAAATTTTCAACTGCGATTTTTCTAACTCTTTCTTCTTTAAATTCTGGAAGACGTTTAGTTTTGATAACTGTTCCACCTTTATTGTAAGTTTGATCCATAAAATCAGGACCAACTTTTACAAAGTTATTGTCGATTAATCCTTTATAGCCATCATAGACAACATACATTTCTTTTCCTAAACGGCATCCTGTTCTAATAGCACCTAATAAAGTTGCGTTCATTCCTTGTGAGTCTCCGCCGCTTGTGAGAATACCAATTTTTTTAACCATAGCAAAATTGCCTCCTAAACGCTTAATATTATAAATTATAATATTAACAGTTGCTATATTTTTTGATTAATTTACATAAAAAATTGTTTAAAAAATGGGGCGGTGAAAGGTACAAAAATTCAAAAAATTTCTCAAAAACCCTGCAGAACTCAACTATTTTTGTTTAAATTGAAAAGATTGATACATATTTAATATTGATTATTTGATATTTTATATGATTAAAAAATTCAAAATTTTTGCTTTCTATATTTGGTACTAGAACACAAAAGTCGACGAATTAATTGTTGTTGAAATTAAAGTTAAACTTAAAAATTAATTTTAAGTAGTTTATAATCATTAAGATGATTAATGTTGATTTGAAAATTGAAATAACAAAAAGAGGCCTTTTAGAAGAGGGCTCATTAAATTATTTATTTGATCTATATTTGCCACTCATTGGTAAAGACAGTGCTTTTTTGTATATGTTTTTAATGAATTCAATTAAAACAAATCGCATTTTTTCAACAACTAATGAATTAATCAATAAATGTGAAATGTCACTTCAGGACTTTTTATTTGCTAAAAAGACACTTGAATCAATCGGACTTCTTTCTTTTTATGAAAAAAATGATTCTTCTTCCTATTTATATATATTAAACGATGTAGAAACACCTAAAAACTTCTTTAATAACCTTGTTTTAAAAGGACTATTTATTGAGACGGTTGGTGAAGAAAGATTTTTTGAGATTATCAGTAAATACGAAACTAAAGTTAATGAAGAAGATTATGTCAATCAATCTGCAAAAATTCAAGACAGTTTCCAAGTTATTTTTGATGTCAAAGCTTTAGATATGAATAGTGGTGATAAACTTCTTGGAAGAAGCAAAAATAATATCAAAGACAATTTTTCTGATATCAAATTGCTTAACTATTTAAAGAAAAACACACAAATTAATGTCAAAGAATTCGATGAAAAATATATAGAATTTGCTCATAAAGTTGGAACCCTTTATGGATTAAGCGAAGAAGTAATTGGATCGATTTTAAGTGAATGTTACAACCCATTTGGTCCAAAAGGCAGAAAATTTGATGAAAATGAAGTAAAAAGAAAGGCAAAAGCAGTGGTTAAAAGCTTTACACCTAATGAAATTAAAGTTTTAAAGAAATCAAATGTTAATGGAAATAGCGAATGGGCAACAAAAATTCGTAAATATGAAGAAACAGCGCCAAGACTATTTTTAAAAGAAAAACAAAATGGAATTGATGTAGTTGATGCTGATAAGAATTTGCTTGAAAGACTTGCTTTTGAATTTAATTTTTCAAGTGGAATGATCAATGCTTTAATTGATTTTGTTTTAACTAAAAAAGATGGTGAGCTATCTAAAAACTATATTTTAAAGCTTGCATCAACATTAATTAGAAAAAAATGCAAATCAACTCTTGACGTTATAAATGTGCTTTATGATGAATCCAAGGCAACAATTAAAGCAAAAAATGAAGAAGATCAAATTAAAAATGATGATTCTTTTGATGAAGAAGAAGTAGATTTTTCAAAATTTGAAAATAGTGAAGTTGATTTTGATTTAGGAGATTAGGATTATGGAAAAACTTAATGCTAATTTACATATTTCTAACGATTCTTTAAAAGAATATCAAAAGGAATTATATGCAAAGATATTAAATGATGATGATTTTCATATTTTAGTTGAAGAAGGATATACAAATCAGGAAATTTTTGATAATGTCATGAAATTTTCTGAATATTTGAGCGATATTAAAAAAGCTAGAAAAATTCGTACTTACGAAGATTGCTTAAAAGCAAATATGACTCAAAGATTAATTTTAGTTAGGAACGGAAAAATTATTGAAAGAGACTATGTCCCACTTGAACCATATTTAAAACATTGTGAATATTTATCTTCGTTTTTAGAAAGAGATTTTGATGAAGAATTATCAAAAGTCTCAATAAAAGAAATTAATCAAACTGCTTTGAAGGTAATTTACACTTATATCAAAGAAGGAAAATGGGTTTTTATTAACGGACCTTTA
The DNA here is from genome assembly GCA_029098125.1 of bacterium. GTDB lineage: Bacteria > Bacillota_I > Bacilli_A > RFN20 > CAG-826 > Onthovivens. Next base: position 21,272 of record JAQXNS010000135.1, on the reverse strand, counting down.
AGAAGTGGAAGAACTTATGCTGCAATTGCGATTGTAAATCATAGTTTTGCAAATGAGAAATATGCACCAATTGCTTTTTTAAATACTCCTGTAAGAATTAAAGAGTTAAACGATTTATATTTTAAGAACAAAAGTGAATTTAGTGAAACTCTTGAAGCGTATTCAAATATGTCAGTAGTAGTTTTTGATGATTTTGGAAGTGAATATAAAAACGAATTAATTCGTGATAATATCATAATTCCAATCTTAAAAAATAGAGCAAAACAAAATAAAATCACTATTTTTACAAGCGACTTTTCATTAAAAGAAATTCAACAATTATATAGTTTTTCACGTAGTGGAAATGACATTATGGCAAATCAATTACGTGCTATTTTAGATTCAAAAATCGAAAAAACTATTCCAATCAATAAAGTTAGCCTATATTGATTTAATAATTTCATCAATTTGAGCATATAAATTGTTAAAGTTACCATCAGCTTTAACAATTTTTATTTTATCTTGGTATTTTTTGATTTCGTAATCTTTATTTAGATTAATCGATGAGTTGATGTCATCGTTTCTATTTTCTAAATTTTTAATTTGTTGTTCTTTTGAAATCTCAATAACGATAATAGTTTTAAATAAATATTCTAGATGTGCTTTAAATAAAGTTGGGACTTCAAAAACTGGCTTTTCGTTGTTTTTAATAATTAATACCATTTCTTTTTCAAGAATTGGATAAATATATGATTCGATTTTCTTTTTGATTTCAGGATTATCAATCATAATTTTTCTTGCAAGTCTTGTAGTTTTTTTATTGTTTATATCAAAAGGTGCGTTTAAAATTTGTGAGATTTTTCTTGAAATTTCTGGTTTTTCATATAATTTATGAACCATCTCATCGCAACTATATGTGATAAACCCTTTTTCTTTAAAATAATTTAAGATTGTTGATTTTCCACTTCCTATAGGACCAGTTATTGCAATTCCTTTTTCTAAAGATTTATCAATTTGACAATTTGGACAAAAAGTTGTGCCTCGTCCTCCAATAAAATCTTTGTGTAAAGTTGTATTACAATTTGGACATGGTGTTCCACTTTTTCCATAACAAAGTAAAGTTTCTTGGAATTTTCCATCAACCCCTTCGCTTGGATGGAAGGAGTGGATTGTTGATCCACCTAATGTAATTGCTTTATTAAGTATTTGGTTTGATGCTTGAAAAATTTCATGATATTTTTCATCGCTAATATCATTTCCTTTTCTAAAAGGATTAATTTTTGTTGAAAATAAAATTTCATCAGCGTAAATATTTCCAATTCCAGCAAGGATAGATTGATCTAATAATAATTCTTTTATGCATTTATTTTTTTTGAATTTTTTGATCAAAAATTCATAGTCATTTTCACTAATTTTATTAGCTTCAATTCCTAACTTTTTAATCATCTTTGTTTCTTTAAAATTTGCTTCATCGCTAAGATACATTAATCCAAATTTTCTAGTGTCATCAAAGGCTAAAGAAGTGCCATCTTTAAAGAAAAACCCTGCAGAAGTGTGCTTTTTTCTTAAATTATGAGAATTTTCAAAACGAAATTTCCCTTCCATTCTAAGGTGCGTAATGATTACAAAATCATTTGTTAAATGAAGAAAAATAAACTTTCCATAACGAGTTACATTGATGAATTTTTGATTGATTAATTTGGTCTTGAATTCATCCAAATTTGATTGGATTAGTCTATCGTAATATACTTCAATTTTTTCGATTTCTTTATTTATGATATGTGGTCGTATCGTATTAATTACAGTTTCAACTTCTGGCAATTCAGGCATAATTATTTAGCAAGGAACCAATTCTTTGCATAACCTCCATCTACTTTTAATGAAACATTTAGATTAACTGAATGTTCCATGATATATTGAACAAGAGCTTTGACTTTATCTTTTTCATCATCATTTACTTTAATGATTAATTCGTCGTGAATTTGAGAAACAATTTTTGCATCATAATTGTTTTCTTTTAATGCTTTGTAGACATTAATCATTGCAATTTTTATTAAATCAGCAGCGGAACCTTGGATAGGAGCGTTCATTGCAGCGCGTTTTGCAAATTCTCTTAATTGGTATTGCGAACTATTAATTTCAGGAAGATATCTTCTTCTTTCAAACATAGTTTTTGCGTATCCATTATCCTTTGCAAAATCAACAAGACCATTTAAATAATCTCTAATTTCAGGATATGCTTCATAAAAATTTGTAATGATTTTTTTGCTTTCAGCAACGCTAATATCAAGTTGCTCACTTAAACCCCAATCACTAATTCCATAAACAATGCCAAAATTTACTGCTTTTGCTTGTCTTCTTTCATTGCTTGTTGGTTCTCTATCTAATTTAAATACTTTTTTTGCAGTTTCTGCGTGAATATCTAAATTATTATTAAATGCGTCGATTAAGGATTTTGAATTTGATAAAGAAGCAAGAATTCTTAATTCGATTTGAGAATAATCTAAAGAAAGAATATTTAAATTTGGATCTTCATAGAAAAAAGCTTCTCTTATTTTTTTGCTTTCTTCATCTCTTGTTGTGATGTTTTGTAAATTTGGTTCGCTGCAACTTAATCTTCCAGTTGAAGTTAAGGCTTGATTGAAAGTTGGATGAACTTTTCCATCTTTTTGAATAAATGGAATAAAACCATCAATGTATGTTGAAATTAATTTTTGATATTTTCTATATTCAAGAATTTTTGAAACAATTGGATGTTCATATTTAATTTGAGAAAGATATTCAACACTTGTTGAGCCTTTTTTGTTGCTTGTTAAGCCAAGTTTTTCATAAAGAATTACACCAACTTGCTTAGGAGAATTAATATTAAATTCTTCGTTAGCCAAACTATAAATTTCTTTTTGCAATGTATCGACTTTTTCTTGGTAGCCAGTTTTAAATTCTAATAATTTTTCTTTACTTAGTGGAAAACCTTCACTTTCCATACTGCTTAAAACTATCGTAAGTGGTTGTTCAATATTTGTTAAAAGTTCATATTGGTTGAGCGAAACTAATTTTTCTTTTACTTCTTGATATAGTTCTTTTGAGTAATATGCAGTGATGACGCTGACTAATTTTGACGAGTTGTTAAAGAGCAAATCTTGGTTTTTATATGCGTAAGAAATATCAACTTTATAGTAAGCTAAAACGCTTTCGATATCGTTAGAAAGTGATGAATCAATGAGGTAAGTTGCAAGCAACAAATCAAAGTATAAACCATCAATTTCGATGTTATTATTTTTTAAAACAACGCTTACTTTTTTGTAATCAAAAGTATATTTTTTGATGGCTGGATTTTTTAGAATTTGCAAAAAATGTTGGCTTTTTGCAAGGTTTTTTAAAGAAATGTAGTAGTTTTTATCATTTGCAACGAAGCCTAAACCATTCATTTCTGCCTCATGATAATTGACATTTTCGATGTCAACAAAAAGAGCAATTTCGTCCTTAATTTCTATCTCATCTGCGTTCTCTATTTCTTCAAAAGTTATGACTTTTTGTTTTGTATTTTCCTTTCTAAAATTCTTTGGTAATTTTGGAAGAAGATACTTAAATTCATAGTGAGTTGAAAATTCGCTAATCTCATTAAAGTCATATCCTTTATATAATACTTCTTCAATTGAAACAGGAATTTCTTCATTAACTGCAATCTCACTAAGACGTTTACATAGTCTACCGTTATCTTGGAATTCAATGATATTTCTTCCAACTTTTGTTTTTGTGTCAGCATTAGCGATAATATTTTCTAAATTATGAAAACGAGTGATTAAATCTTTTGCGGTTTTATCACCAACTCCAGGAATTCCTTTTAAATTATCGCTGTCATCGCCTCTTAATCCTTTATAATCGGTAATTTGAATTGGATCAAAACCCCATTCTTCTTTAAATGAAGTTGGAGTCATTTCTTTTATATCTTTTAAACCTTTTTTGATTAATTCGATTGTGATATGGTCGTCAATTAGTTGCAAATAATCTTTATCGCTTGTATAAATTAAGACCTCATAGCCTAATTTTTCAGCTTTTTTTGCTAGAATTCCGCAAATATCATCAGCTTCGAGATTGTCATCTTCATAATGTTTGATTCCAAGCTTGTCTAAAAGTTCTCTTGCAATTGGCATTTGTGTCAATAAATCTTCTGGACATGGTGGTCTATTTGCCTTGTATTCAGCATACTCTTTGTGTCTAAAAGTGTGTTTACCTTTATCAAATGCAACAAAAATTCCATCATCCTTTTTTAATGAAGTTAAAATTGGAGCTAACATATTTGAAAAAGCAAAAATTGCATTAGTTGCTTGTCCAGTTTTTGTTCTCATGATTTTATCTTTATCAAGATAAGTTGCATAAAATGCTCTAAATAATAAACTATTTCCGTCGATGATTATAATTTTACTCATTTTTTAGCCCTCAATAACTTTAATTTCACGTGCAATCATACTTGGTTTTGAATTTCTAATTTCAGCCTTGCCTTTAATTAATAAGATTGAATTTTCTTTGATTTCGGTTACATAATCTGCCCATAAACTACTAAAAATAGTAACATCAAGTTCATCACTTTCATCAAATACTGTTAAAAATGCCATTGGTTTACCTTTATCTTTGCCATTTTTAACAACTATTGATTTAATTGAACGAACAATTGCTATAATTTCGCTTTCTATGTTCATTTTTAGATTGTCAATTTGTGTGATTTTATGAGCATTTAAGATATTTTTATCGATGTGATTTAATGGCGAATCACTAATCATTACACCAAGTGCTTCAACTTCGTTATTAATTCGATCAATTGGATCATCGTATGCTTCAAACATTTCAAATTTGATTCCAAAATCATTTAATAATTTGCCTTCTTCAAATAATGTGTTTTGCGCATATTGAATAGCGTTTGGAATTGACATTTTGAGTGATTTTCTATTTGGATATAAACTATCAAAAGCACCTGCATCAATAAGTTTAGATAATTGAGATTCACTAATTTTGTCTTTAGTTCTGAGCATTCTTACAACAAAATCAACAAAAGAAGTATATTCTCCATGATTTTCTCTATCCTCAATGATGTTATAGATGGTTTTTGTTTGCATGTTTGATATACCAAGAAGTGGCATCAATAATCCATTATCATATGAAATAAATCTTAAAGTTGAGTGATTTATATCAGGCAAATGAACTTTTATTCCCATTTTTTTAATCTCAGCTAGATATTTTGAGAATTTAACATCATTTGAACCATATTGTTGATCTAAAATCGAAGAATAAAATTGAAGTGGATATTTACATTTTAAATATGCTTCTTTGCAAGCAATCATTGCATAGCTAACTGCATGGGATTTATTAAAACCATAATTAGCAAATTTTAAAATTTGTTCAAAAAGAATATCTGCTTCTTGCTCTTTATGTCCTTTTTTAATGGCGCCATTTATGAAACTAGCTTTCATTTTTAAAATTTCATTTCTATCTTTTTTTGAAATTGCCTTTCTAAAAATATCAGCATCAGCAAAAGTGAAGCCACTATAGATTTGAGCGATTTGCATGATTTGTTCTTGGTAAACAATGATTCCATATGTTTCTTCAAGGATTGGTTTTAGAACTGGTGATAGATATGAAATTCTTTCTTTACCTTCTTTACGTCTTGAATAAGTTGGAATAAATTGCATTGGACCAGGACGATCTAAAGAGATAGTTGCAACGACTTCTAAGAAATTTTTTGGTCGAATATTTAAAAGTGCATTTAATGAAGCGCTAGTATCTAATTGGAAAATTCCCATGGTTGTAAAGTTGTTAATTAGCTTAAAAATATCAGGGTCTTCAAATGGGATTTCTTCCATTTTAATGGACTTCTGCAGGGTTTTTTCAATATTTTTCAAACATCTATCAATAATTGTTAAGTTTGAAAGACCTAAAATATCCATCTTTAAAAAGCCTTGAGATTCTAAATAATCCTTCTCAAATTGTGTGACAAGTTCATTTTCTGTTATGTAATCACAAGGTATAGAGCCAAGTAAATTCTCTTCGTTTAAAACAATGCCTGCAGCGTGAAGTCCTCTTTGACGAGGTAAACCTTCAATATAATGCGCTATCTTAAAAATATTTTTATATTGTTCATCGCTATCTACTAAACCTTTAAAAGCCGGAATATTTTGATAAGCGTAATCTAAAGAGAAATTTTTAGAACTTTCATCTTTAAAATTATTAGGAATAGCTTTGCTTAAATCGTTAATAATAGTTGAAGGAGTGTTTAAAACTCTTGCTGTGTCTCTTAAAGCTTGTTTTGCAGCAATTGTTTGAAATGCTGCAACTCGAGCTACTCGAGTTGACCCATATTTATTTGCTAGATATGCAATAACTTCATCTCTACGAACATCTGATATATCAATATCAATATCAGGCATTGAATTTCTTTTGATATTCAAAAATCTTTCAAATAAAAGATTATATTTTATTGGATTAACATCTGTAATTCCAAGACAATAAGAAATTAAACTTCCAGCAGCGGAACCTCTGCCAGGACCAACTGGAATTGAGTTGGATTTAGCAAAATTTACATAATCTTGAACGACTAAAAAATAATTTATATAACCTAATTTTTTAATTGTGACGTATTCTTTATTTAATCTATTCTTATAAATTGGATTTGTTACGTCGATATTTCTCTTTTTTGCGCCTTCGTTAATTAATTTAATAAAATAATCACTTGTTTCTTTTTCATTACCACTTAAATAATGAATTAATTCACCACGAGGCTTATTAAAAACAAAGTCTGATGAAAGTAAGAATTTTTTCGTATTCGAAAGCTCTTCTTTTGTGTAATAAGTACTATATTCTTCTTCACTTTTTAAATAATATTCAGTAAAAGTTGGTTTTAAATTATCAAAAAGTTGGGTATTTTCTTCAATTGCTTTTAAAATATCGAGAGAAATTGCTTCTTCTTTATTTAGATAATAAATTTTTGGAAAAGCAAAAGTGTTGATGTTGTTGCTTAAAGCAAAATCTCTAATTAAATCAATGTGTGCTTTATCTTTAAAATCATAAATTTCTATTCCTATATATATAATAGGATAGAGATTTTTAAGATTTTTTATGTATTCTTTTAATTTTTCATTAACTGCATTAAAAATTTCATTATCAGTTGAGATAACTAAAGCAATTCCAGAGTTATATTCTTTGATATCTTCAAAAGTTATTTCTTTATAATCTAAAGATTTTTTAGATGATAAAGAAATAATTTTATTGATGTTTCGATATCCTTCTTCATTTAGAGCATAAAAAGAAAGAATATTTGATTCAATTTTTATTTCTGTTCCATAAATCGAACCAAATTTATAACTTTTTGCGCATTTATCAAATTTTGGTAAAGCGTAAAAATTACTTAAATCGCAAAGTCCAAGCGCTTCATATCCTAAATTTTTGGCTTTTTCGAATAATTTTTCTATTCTAATCGAGCTTTTTAAAAAGCTATATCCAGTTCGGATATGAAGCGGGACAAAATTCATCTTATTTACCTGTTACGACAAGTTCATCAAGACGTGAAATAAAAGAATCAAGTTCAGTTAAGTCTTTTATTTGAGCACCTGCTGCTTGAGCATGGCCTCCACCTTTAAATTCTTGAGCAACACCGTTGATTGTGTAGTATCTTGAACGAATTGAAATTCTATAACATGGCTCGGTTGTATCTTCTGTTATTGAACACCAAACATTAATTCCTTTAATATTTGAGAACAAATTAACGTTTTCTTTGCCTCTTTCAGTTGTGATTTTTAATCTAACTAAATCTTCGGCATTTAAAACATAATAAGCAACGCCATGTGGAGAAACTTTATATGAATTTAAAATAAATTTAGTAACTTCTAAATCATCAACATCTTTTTGATACATTAAATTATAAATATTGACAATGTTAATTCCTGAATTTAATAAGATTTTACTAACCTCAAAAGTGTGAGCAGTGGTGGAATTATACATAAATCTGCCACTATCTCCAACAAGTGCGATATAAAAATTCTTTGCAGCTTCTTTTGACAAAATATAATTGCCTTTAAAATTTAAAAGCATATTTAACACAAGTTCACTTGCAGCTGCCATTTTTGTGTTTGTGATATCAACATCAAAAATTTTATCTGTAACTGGGTGATGATCGATTTTAATTTTATAATCTGCTTTCAAAAAACGTGGATCAGCGATTCTTTTTTGATCACCAACATCAACAATGATTGCTAAAAATTTATGACTTGAAAACCAATCATCATTTTCTTTATCTGTTTCTTTAAAAAGTCCATTTGGAGTAAAAGTGACGTGATTATCTCCAAAAACTTTAACAGTTTTGTTTGGGAAATTGTCTTTAATCCATGTTGCTAAACCAAATTGTGTACCTAAAGCATCAAAATCTGGGCGAATATGTCTAAAAATTGCAATTTCATCATATTCTTTAATCTTTTTTAAGACTAAAGCGTATTCTTTTTTAAAATTTTTACCTATTTTTTTAACTTCGTTATCTTTATTAAACATTTTGAAAACCTATTTTAAGCAAATATCATAGGCGTCACGAGCAATCATAACTTCCTCATCTGTTGGAATGACAACGATTTTAATTTTTGATGATGGTAAAGAAATAATTCCTTCTTTGCCTCTGTTTGTATTTTTGTTAGCTTCTTCATCAAGTCTGACGTTAAGAGCTTCTTCGATATTTTTAATTGCAGCTTCTCTAAATTCACTTGAATTTTCTCCAATACCTGCTGAGAAGATAATAAGATCACAGCCGCCTAAACGAACATAATATTGTCCAATGTAATCAGCGATTCTTCTTGCCCAAAGTTTTATAGCAAGAATTGCACGTGGATCACCATTTTTTGCAGCATTTTCAACATCACGTGAATCATTTGAGATACCGCTGACGCCAAGTAAACCACTTTTTTTATTCATTTCTTGGAAAATTTCTTCATAACCTTTTCCAGTCATTGCTTGAATTTGATAGAAAACGCTTGGATCCATATCTCCAGTTCTTGTATTCATCATAATTCCACCAAGTGGTGTTAAACCCATTGAAGTTGCAACACATTTTCCATGTCTAGTTGCAGTAATTGATGCGCCGCTACCTAAATGGCAAATAATCATTCTGTCATTTTCTGGATTTTCTAAGTATTTTCTACCTTCTTGACTTAAATATTTGTGACTTGTTCCGTGTGCGCCATATCTTCTAATTTGATATTTTTCTGTATATTCATATGGAATTGGGAATGTATAATCTTCTGCATCCATTGATTGATGGAAAGCTGTATCAAAAACAGCAATTTGTGGTACGTTAGGCAATACTTTTTTGAATGCATTATATCCAACTAAGTGAGCCTTATTGTGAAGTGGAGCGAGTGGAATCAAACTTTCTACTTTTGAGTAAGTATCATCATTCCATGGTTCACTTTTATCAAAATAAGCACCACCTTGGACAACTCTATGTCCAACAGCCTTGATATCATCTAATGATTTAATGATTGATTTTTCGATTAAAGCATTTAAAACATTTTCAACTGCAACAGCATGATCTTTTACTGGGATAATTACAGTATCTTTTTTGTCTTCGTATTTGATAGTAAAAATAGCATCGTCGTGTCCGATACGTTCAACAATTCCTGAACAAATAACTGTTTCTTCAGGCATTTCATATAATTTAAATTTAACACTGCTTGAACCACAGTTAACAGCCATAACTTTTTTCATTCATCTTCTCCTTTGTCTAAAGCCTTAATATTATAAACTTTATATTTGTAAAATATAAGTAATATATTGCTTAATGCAAAAAATTTATGCTTAGGGCGTAAAACAATGAAAAATATATTTTGACACTGTAAAAATTTATATTATTTAAAAAACTTTTTCATAATATTTTTTCATTTTTTCATTAGCAATTTAAAATTGAAATTTTTCGATTTAATTCGTGACTTTTAATACATTAATTTCCATAAAAAATATACTTTATGAAAATAAAAATGTAAAATTTTCAGAAAATGAAATATTTTTAATTCGATTTTTAAAATTCATTTTTAATATTGCAAAAATTTTCTTATAATATATTTAATATATTCGGAGGTTACATATGGCTTTTGGTTTGCTTAATGAATATTTGAATGGTCAATGCATTGATGGTTTTAGATATTTTGGTGCACACTTTACAAAAATTCAAAGAAAAGAATATGTTAAGGTTCCTTTAAAAAAAGATCCAACTAGATTTAAAGAAGTTGCTTCACATAAAACAATAGAAGGTGTTATTTTTAGACTTTATGCACCTTTAGCAAGCGATGTAAGTGTAATTGGAGATTTTAATAATCGGAATCCAACAGCAAATAAGATGGAAAAAATCGATGATGCTGGGGTTTTTGAAACTTTTATTCCTAATTTACACAATTATTCAGTTTATAAGTTTCATTTTAGAAATGCTCGTGGTGAATATGTTGATAAAGCTGATCCATTTGCATTTTTAAGTGAATATAGACCTGGAACATGTTCAAGATTATTTAATTATGAAGGTTTTCAATGGCATGATGCACCATTTTTAAAGACAAGAACAAGAAATTTTGACCAACCAATGAGCATTTATGAAATGCATCTTGGTAGTTGGAAAGGAAAAGTTGATAATCGTAATTTATCTTATGAAGAAATTGCTGATTATTTAATTCCTTATGTTAAAGAACTTGGCTATACTCATGTTGAGTTTATGCCACTTTGTCAATATCCATTTGATGGAAGTTGGGGCTATCAAGCAACTGGATTTTTCTCAGTTGATTCACGTTATGGAAATCCAATGCAATTGATGTCATTAATTGATAGATTACATCAAGCTGGAATTGGTGTAATTTTAGATTTTGCTCCTGTTCATTTTGCAACAGATCCATGGGCTCTTGGTGATTTTGATGGTTCACCAATGTATGAATATGGCGATTCACATAAATTCTCACCTTGGGGAAGCTATCAATTTGATCTTGGAAAAGATCCAGTTAGAAGCTTTTTAATGAGTGCAATGAACTTTTTTGCAACATATTTCCATGTTGATGGAATTAGAGTCGATGCTGTTAGTAATATTGTTTTCTGGGATGGAAATAAAAATAATGGCGAAAATTATGGCGCAACAGAATTCATTCGTCGTTTAAATGGAAAACTACATTATGCACATGATTCTTTAATGATGATTGCTGAAGATTCAACTGATTTTACTGGTGTAACTCGTCCATTAGAGTATGGTGGATTAGGATTTGACTATAAATGGGACTTAGGTTGGATGAATGATACATTAAAATATTATGGTCTTGATCCAATTTATAAGAAATATGATCACAATAAGCTTACATTCTCAATGGCATATTTCTTTAGTGAAAATTTTATGCTCCCATTATCACATGATGAAGTTGTTCATGGGAAAGGCACAATTATTAATAAAATGTGGGGTGATTATGGCAATAAATTTGCTTTAGTTAGAAATTTATATGCATATCAATATGGTCACCCAGGTAAAAAACTTAACTTTATGGGTAACGAACTTGCAAGTTGGGATGAATGGAATGAAACAAAATCACTTCCATGGGAATTAAAACGTTATCCAAAACATGATTCTGTCTCAAGAATGATTAGAGATTTAAATTTAATTTATAAAGCAGAAGCTGCAATGCATTTTGAAGAACACAATCCAGCCCACTTCAATTGGTTAATGGTTGATAACAAAAATGATTCAGTTTTTGCTTTTGAAAGAAGAGTTGGAGATTCTCATTTAGTATTTGTTTATAACATGACACCAAATTATTATGAAAATTATGATATTGGTGTAACAAGAGAAGGCACTTATAAAGAAATTTTTAATAGTGACAAAGATGTTTATGGCGGATCAAATGCATATAATGGTGTAGAAGTAATGTCATATTACTATGGACCAGAAAATAAGCCACATAAAATCACTATTAAACTTGCTCCATTTGCAGCTTGCATATTTAAATATTCACATCCAAATAAATAATTAGAAAGGAACTCGTTAAAATGTTTAAGAATAAGAAAGAATTTGTTCAACAATATACAGAACGTATGGTTGAAAAATATGGACGTGATCCAAAAGATGCTCATATTTATGAAAAATATGATATTTTAGGCGAACTTGTCAGAGATTACGCTAATTATAATTGGCGTCAATCAAGAGAATACGTTCTAGAAAATAATGAAAAACAATTAATTTACTTTTCAATGGAATTCTTAATTGGTCGTTTATTAACAAATAATATGATGAATTTAGGAATTTATGATTTATGCAAAAATGGTTTAAGTGAACTTGGCATCGATATTGGAGAATTAGAAGATATGGAAGCCGACGCTGGACTTGGTAATGGTGGTCTTGGACGTCTTGCTGCATGCTTTTTAGATTCTATTGCCTCACTTGGATATCCAGGTCATGGAAACTGTATCAGATATGAATATGGATTTTTCAAACAAAAAATTGTTAATGAAAAACAAATCGAACTTCCAGATCAATGGTTACAAAACGGTTATGTTTGGGAAGTTAGAAAACCAAAACATTCAGTCGAAGTTAGTTTTTATGGAAATGCTGAAACTTTCTTAAAACCAAATGGTGAATACGCAATTAGAACTGTTAATGCAACAAAAATTACTGCTTGCCCATACGATGTCCCAATTGTTGGATATAAAAATGGCGTTGCAAATAATTTAAGACTTTGGAAAGCTCAACCAAGCCAAGAAAATTTACCAACAAACATCTCATTTAATGATTATTTAGACCAAATTAACGAACTTTGCCATGGTTTATACCCAGATGATACAACTGAACATGGTAAAATCTTACGTTTAAGACAACAATATTTCTTCGTTAGTGCTGGTTTACAAAGCGCTATTAGAGGATATTTAAGAACTGGTGGAGATTTACACAAATTCCATGAACATTATGTTTTCCAATTAAACGATACACATCCAATTCTTGCAATTCCTGAATTAATGAGAATTTTAATGGATGAACATGGATTTGGCTGGGATGAAGCTTGGGAACAAGCAACAAAATGTATTGCATATACAAACCACACAATTATGCCTGAAGCATTAGAAAAATGGCCAATTCAATATATCCAAAATTTAATTCCTAGATGTTTCATGATTATTGAAGAAATTAACAGAAGAAGTTTGATTTGGATGCACCAAAATAATGTCTCTGAAAGTGAAATGTATAATATGCAAATCATCAAAGATGGCATGATTAGAATGACAAATTTAGCTATTTTCACATGTTTTAGCGTAAATGGCGTCGCTGCTTTACATACAGACATCTTAAAAAGAGAAACTTTCAAAGACTTCTATAAATATTTCCCTAACAAATTTAACAATAAAACAAATGGTGTCACTCATAGAAGATGGCTCATGTACTCAAATACTGAATTATCAGATTTAATTACTTCAAAAATCGGTGATTCTTGGATTAGAAACCCTGATGATTTAGAAAAATTATTAGCTTATGTTGACGATGATAAAACACTTAATGCATTAAGAAAAGTTAAACATAATAATAAAATTAGATTACATGATTTCATTGCAAAGAATTACGGAATTGAAATTGATACACACTCAATTATTGATACACAAATCAAGAGGTTACACGCTTATAAACGTCAATTATTGAATGTATTTAGAATCATTCATTACTATTTTGAGATCAAAAACAATCCAGATTTCACAATGGTTCCACATACATTTATTTTTGGAGCAAAAGCAGCACCAAGTTATTATTTTGCAAAAGAAATTATTAATTTAATCAATGCAGTTGCAAATGTTGTTAACAACGATCCAGAAGTAAATAAATATATGAAAATTGTATTTATGGAAAACTATGGTGTTTCATTAGCTGAATTGATCATTCCTGCATCAGATATTAGTGAACAAATTTCTACAGCTGGAAAAGAAGCAAGCGGTACATCAAATATGAAATTTATGATGAATGGTGCTTTAACTCTTGGAACATTAGATGGTGCAAACGTTGAAATTCATGAAAGAGTTGGAGATGATCATAGCTTCATATTTGGATTAAAAGTCAAAGATATTGAATCAATTAAAAATACTGGTGTCTACAATCCTTGGGATTTATACAACCAAAACCCAAGAATTAGAAGAATTTTAGATTCATTATTCAATGGTCCATGGTGCGAAGGAATCAACGATAGATTTAGAGCAATCTTTGATGAAATCATGAATCACAATGATGAATACTACATCTTACTTGATTTTGATGCTTATGTTAAAGAATCCAAAAAGATTGAAGAACATTATAAAAACAGAGATGCTTGGACAAAGAGTTGCTTAGTCAATATCGCAAAGAGTGGATATTTCTCAAGCGATAGAACAATTGAGCAATACAATAAAGACATTTGGCATTTAAACAAAATCGAATTTAAAAAATAATTATTCAACTAACTAATTTAAAGGAGGTGTGGTGCCTCCTTTTTCTTAGTATTTAGTGGCATTTATTGAACTTAAAATTCAATTTTTTACAAAAATGATTGATGCTTTTTGCATAAAGTGTCCAATTTTTTGTATTCTTTGGTAAAAAACCTACTTGAAATGTACTAGAAACCTACTAGTCTTGTGGTGAACCCATTTTCTTGGACAAATAAATTATCACCCTCATAATAACGCACGCGCCCTCGCTTCACAAGGTGTAAGTCCTTTTAGTTTTATTGTTATTCTTTTTTCGTTGTAATATTTTATATATTCTTTCATTGTTTCAGACAATTGTTTTAGGGAAGTAAATTCTTTTTCATGGCCATAGAACATTTCATTTTTCATTTTTCCAAAAAATTGTTCCATAATGCCATTATCACAACAATTTCCTTTTCTACTCATTGATTGAATAACCCCTTTACCTTGAAGCGCAATTTTATAATCTCTCATTTGATATTGCCAACCTTGATCACTATGGAATATCAATCCACTTAACGAATCATACTTTTCAAAAGCACCAGCTAACATTCTTTTTATTTGATTAAAATCTGGTGTTATTGAAATGTCATATGAAACAATTTCATCGTTATGCATATCTAGAATCGGTGAAAGATAAAGCTTTCCAGAACTGATTTTAAACTCAGAAACATCTGTTGTCCATTTTTGATTACAAGATGTTGTAGAGAAATTTTGGACAAATTTGGTGGTATGATTTGTTTCATCAACAACTTTATCAAGAAGAAGATTTTTAGTAGTACCGTTCATGTCACCTTTATAAGATTTATATTTTACTTTTGGTGTAATTCCGTATAAACCCATTTTTTTCATTAAACGTTTTACTTTTTTATGGTTAACAAGCTTATCCCTATTTTTAAGTTCAAGAGTAATTCTTCTATAACCATATCTAGCCTTATTTTCTGTAAAAATTTCCAAAATAAGCTGCATAAGTTCACTATTTTTATCAAATTCTAATGTTTTAAGGGTATAGTAATAAGTTGACTTTTTGAGATCCAACACCTTCAACATGATGCGCAATCCATATTTTGACCTTAGCTCTTTTACAACTATTGTTTTTTCTTTAGTTGTCGCGCATTTCTTTGTAGAACCAAGGCTCTCAATTTTTTTAAGGCTTCTACCTCAGCTTCTAATTCTAATTTTTCTTCCTTTAATTTTTTAATTTCAAGGTCTTTATCAGAATCAGTTAGCAGTACTTTTTTGGGATTACTCATGGCGGATTTTGTCCTTTCTTTATTTCTTTCTTTAGGACAATTATAAACATTTTTACCATACATTTTAATCCGTTTATTGATTCTACCAGGTACAGTATTATATTTAATTGCAACTGCCACTTTTGATGAGCCTTCGTAAACTTCTGAAATTATTTTGATAATATCTTCTACCTTATAATCCATGTATGTTTGAGTAATTGCTTTTTCACCATGCAATTCATACCTGTGAATTAATTGTCTAACTGATTCAACATTCATTCCAAATTTTTTTGAAAGTTTAATAGTTGATAGTCCTTTTTCAATTCTCCATTTAATAATTTCTCTTTTCTGATCTTGTGTGTAACTCGCCATCGAAATCCCTCCTGTTTATAACATGTATAGCTTTATGGATGCATATATAAAGCTTCAAACGTGTCCAACATTTGGGGTTCACGACATCTTCCACTAGAAATCTACTATTTAACTACTACTTCATTTAAATCACTTTTAATATTGCTCAAATTCTGGACACATTATTCAATCCAATTGTTAAAAAATAACGAATTAATTCGAATTTTTTGAAGTTTTTAATTTATTCTTGCATTTTTATTTTAATTGATGATGAAAATGTAGTGTTTTTTCGCTCGTTTATTAAATATTTTCTTTTTAACTTTTGTTGAATATATTAAAATATTTAACGTTATGGAGGAAAAAATATGTCTGATGGATTAATTATTGCATTAGTTATTATTGCAATTGTTGTAATCATTATTATTTCAATTGTTGCTTGGTGGATTTCAACATCTAACTGGTTTAGAAGAGCAGCTGTTAAAATTGATGAAGCAAACAGCGGAATTGATGTCGCATTAACAAAAAGATTTGATTTATTAACAAAATTACTCGCTACTGTTAAAGGTTATGCAAAACATGAATCTGAAACATTAGAAAAAGTAATTGCTATGAGAAATCCAAATCAAGGAATTAGCAATTTATCGCTCGAAGAAAAGAGTCAACTTAACACAAGTCTCAATCAAGTTCAAAGGGGAATTAATGTTGTTTTAGAACAATATCCTCAATTAAAAGCTGATTCTCAATTCTCAACACTTCAAGCAAGAACTTCTGATTGTGAAGAACAACTTCAAGCTGCACGTAGAGTTTACAACCAAAACGTTTCAACATTTAATCAAAGAAGAGTTACTTTCCCATCTTCATTTGTTGCAAATCGTATCGGTTTCTCAGAAAATAAAGATTTCTTCAGAGCAGATGAAGAAAAACGTGAAGACGTTAAGTTCGAATTCTAATTTAAATGAATAACGAAAAAGAAATTGAAAATTTAGAAGCTTACAGATTAAAGATAAGAAAAAATGCCCTAATTGCAATGGGCATTTCTTCTGCTGTGGCATTTGTTGGATTATTCTTATTTGCTACGCCTTTTTTTGGATGGTATAGCGAAGATTTTGAAGATTACAAAACAATCTTTGCATTAAGTTTTGCCTTTATAATTCTTGGAATAACGTTTATTTTTGTCTTTAAATCATTTTTTAATTCAAGATTTAAACGAAAAATTAATGAAAAATTTAAAGATTATTTTTTAAATATGTTTTTCAAAGAAGGGTATAGCTATGATTACTCAAAAGGTCTTTCTTTTGAAGTTTTAAATCAATCTGAGATTTTGAATAGACCAGATGAATATAAAACAAGTAATTATTTTTGTTCAAGTAATGAAGGATTAACTTTTGTTGGTGCAGATTATGATTTGATTTTTTATCATTATTATACTGACAAAGATGGTAATAGACATCGTACAGAAAACCATAATCCAGGAAAATTTTATGTTTTCACATATCCAAGAAAGTTTAACCATTATTTATTAATTATGGAAAAAAATAATGGTGGTGAAGCATTTAGATTACCTAATAAGAAATCTGCTATTGAATTTGAATCTATGGATTTTAATAAAAGGTTTAGTGTTTTTTGTGATGATCCTGCTTTCGCGTTCTTTGTTATAACACCTCAAGTTCAATTAAATTTGATGAAATTTGATGATGATATTTCTTCAAGATTAATTGTCATTTTAAAAGAGAATAAGTTGTTTCTTTTCATGAACAATTTTACTTCTAAGACAAAAATTAGTTTATTTAAGAAACTTGATCAAGAACAAATCAACAAATATGCATCAGAATTAAAGCTTCCTTTAACTCTTGCTGATGACATGGATCTTGAAAAAGAAAAGTTCCACAACAAAGATTTTGAATTCTAAGAAAAAATTCAATTTTTACAAAAATAGTTGAGTTCTGCAGGGTTTTTGAGATATTTTGAAGATTTTGGTTCAAAAATTACACTTAAAAACCTGGTTACAATTAAGTGTCGCCTGGTATCAAATAGAGGATTAGCACATAAAAATTAACAAATAAAAATCGTTGCTTTTCATTCGTATTTGAAATTATTTTTATTAGATGTTTATGAATAAGGAAGAGATGCTTTTGTCTCTTCTTTTTTCGCATTTTGTTCGAATAAAATAAAAGAAAATATAATGCGAGTTCAATCCTCACCTGACGTTATTTGGCGAATAGATATAAAAAATGAATAAGATTTATGTGTATTTTCATTTATTTTTGAGCTAGTTTTAATTTTTGAGGTATGTTTTGCGACGTATGCGTCAAAACAAGTTCGAACTTTTTTGTCGATTCTGAAAATTTTTTACGCTTACTTTGCAACGGAAGAAGTTAAAAACCAAGAAAAAAACGCAATTAATTATTGCGTCTATCTTCAGAAATGGTGGCCCAACCCAGGGTCGAACTGGGAACACAAGGATTTTCAGTCCTTTGCTCTACCTGTTGAGCTATCGGGCCATTATATAAAAAAATGGCGGACCAGACGAGAATCGAACTCGCAATCTCCACTGTGACAGAGTGGCATGTTAACCGCTACACCACTGGTCCACCTCGAGTAACTCTTAAGCTTATGCTTAAGGATACAATATCACTAACGCTTCTTTCGAGCGCTCAATAATATTAACATAGAAAACTTACTTCGCGCAACTATTTTTTTGAAATTTTTATATTATTTATAAGATAATAGCTAAATAATTTAAAAAATAGGTTAGTGAATTTAACATTAATAATTTATTTGCCAAGGTTTAAAACTTACAATAAATCTCAAATCATGATATAATAAACATCAGTTGAAAAACTTGAGGTATAAAATGTTTAATTTAAATGATATTGTTGTAAATAAAAAAGGTCAAGTATGCAAGATTACTGACATAACAAAAATGGATGTTGGTGTTGGCGTTAAAGACTATTTTGTATTAGAACCTTGCTATGATAAAAATAATTCACTCAAGTTTTATATACCGATTGAAAATAGTAATTATTTAAGAAAAGCTCTTTGTAGAGAAGAAATTGAAGATATTATTTCTAGACTTTCTGAAATAAAACCAATTTGGTTTCAAAATCCAAAGTTAAGAAGAGTGCAATTTAAAGAATTATATGATAGTGGAGATCCTATTAATATTCTTATTTTGATTAAATCTTTTGAAGTAAAAAGAAAAGAATTTTTAAATGATAAGAAGTCTTTATCATTTACTGATGAAAACTTTTTAAAAGAAATTAAAAGAAATTTATTTATAGAGTTTTCTTTAGGACTTAATCTCCCATATAATGATGTAGAAACAATACTAGCAGAAAATTTAAACATCTAATTAATTAGGTGTTTTTTTATAGGAGAACGATGATGGATAATGTTTTAGATTTAGCAATTATTGGCGCTGGACCTGGTGGAGTTACGGCTGCAATTTATGCAAAAAGAGCAGGTTTAAATTTTAAAATTTTTGAAAAAAGCTGCGTTGGCGGAAACGTTGTTAATGCTTTTGAGATTGAAAATTATCCAGGCGTTGGAAAAATTGTTGGTAGTGACCTAGCAATGAATTTCATGAATGAATTAATGGATTTTGATATCGAAGTAGAATATGAAGAAATCACTAATGTGTCCAAAAATGGTGATATTTTTGAAGTAAAAGGCGAATATTCTTCATATTTTGCTAAAAAAGTCCTTATTGCTGTTGGAACAAAGGCTAGAAATTTAAATGTTGCTAACGAAGAAAAGTTCTATGGTCATGGCGTTTCTTTTTGTGCAACTTGTGATGGCGCTTTTTATAAAAATAAAGATGTCCTTGTTGTTGGTGGTGGAAATAGCGCTTTAACAGAAGCTATGTATCTAGCAAATATTGTTAATAAAGTATATTTAATTACACGCCATGAATTAAAAGGCGATAAAAAAGAAATAGACAAAATTAAGAAATTTAATAATGTCGAAATTATTGAATTTAAACAAATTAAAGAATTAATTGGAGATAAATCGATCCAAGAAGTAATCTTAAAAGACACAAATAGCGAAGAAATTAGCACTTTAAAAGTTGATGGAATTTTTGTTTATGTTGGACAAGTTCCTCCTACATCATTTGTTAAAGAATTAAACGTTTTGAATTCAAGAGGATTTATTGAAGTTGATAAGAGATTTGAAACTTCAGTTAAAGGCTTATTTGCAATTGGTGATTGCATTGATAAAGAATGTAGACAAATTGCAAGTGCCGTTGGAGATGCTGCAACAGCTTTACATTTTATCGAGGATTAAGATGAAAAAAGTACTTAAAACAACAAATACAATCATTTATTCTTTATTATTTATTTTACTTTTAGTATCTTTTTCGATTGGTTTTGTCCTTTTATGTTGGCCACTTTATTATTTGATGATTGATTTATTTAATATCACTAATTTAACTGGCGTGAGTAAATCTGATTTGATCTTTTCGTTTAATGAACTGATGAGCTGTTTAGTATTTTATAAAGAACCATTTAGTGAAGGTGTTTTTGCTTTTAGTGAATCAGGAATGAATCATTTTTTAGATTGTAGAATATTATTTACTTTAGATTTAGTGGTGTTTGCTATTTCGCTTCCTTTATTTTTTATATATCTATTATTAATGGGAAAAGGAAAAATAAAAATTTATCACCCATTTTCTGCTTCACCATTATTTTTAGCAAGTTTTGTTCCGATAATTCTTCTTGGAGCATTTGCTATTTTTGCTTTAATTGATGTTGATAGTGCTTTTAAATTTTTCCATAGTATTTTATTTCCAGGAAAAACCAATTGGGTTTTTGATCCAAAAACAGATCCAATTATAAATGCATTACCAATGGAAGTATTTTTAAGTTATGGAATTATAATCTTATCAATAATATTTATTGTTTTAATTTCAGTAATTACTGTTAATTCTATAAGAATTCATAAGAATAATAACGTAAGAATTTATAAGAGTAGGAGGTAATTTATGCCATTTATTAATGTAAAAACAAATATTAATATCGAAAATAAAGATGTAATAAAAGAAGAATTAGGAAAATTAATATCAATACTTCCAGGAAAAAGTGAAACATGGTTAATGGTTGATATTGAAGACAATAAAAATATGTACTTTAGAGGCAGCAGCGATCCATTAATGATGGTTGAAGTTAAAATTTATGGATCAAGTAATGAAAAAGTATTAAATGAATTCACTTCTAAAACATCATCATATTTATCTTC
>JAQXNS010000134.1 GCA_029098125.1 bacterium | reverse complement strand
AGCATCAAGAAACCATAAATCATTAAAGAAATATTGAATAATCGATGCGACAAGAACAATAAAAGTAGATATGCAATCGTTAAATGAGTCCCACATTAAAGCAACAATTGAAACACTATTTATTGCTTTTCCAATTCCACGATATAAAAATCCAAGGATAAATTTTAATAAAATTGAACTTCCTAAAATTATAAATGACCAAATCGAGAAGTTTGCATCACTATTTCCGCTCATTAATGTATTTATTGAATTATAAACAAGAAGGACACCGACCATTATGATAATAAAAGAAGTGATCATACCAGTTATGTATTCAATTCTTTCATGACCATATGGATGTTCTTTATCAGCTTTTTTGCTTGCCATTTTAAATCCAAATAAATTAACAATAGAACTTCCAAAATCAGTCATATTGTTTAAAGCATCAGAAATAATTGAAATTGAATTTGTGAAAATTCCAATTATAAGTTTAGAAACAAATAATATAGTGTTAAAACAAATGCCTAAAAATGATGCAAGTAATCCATGTTTTTTTCTTACATCTTCATTTGAAATATTTTTGTAGTCTTTAATAAAAAGTTTTCTTAAAAATGTGACCATAAATCATGTCAATCCTCATTTAATAAAGCGTATTATAGTACTAAAAATTTAAAACTTAAAGATTATTCACTTGATTTCAAAGCTTCGGCCATGTGAATTCTTCTAACTTTTGGATAGAAAATTAAAATCGAGAAAATAATAAAGAATGATGCAAGTAAAATTGTATAAACATAACTTAATGGTTCAATCGTGAGAGAAAAGTTAAGTCCGATACTTGATAACAGACTCATTGCGTAGTTATGTAGCCACATGCCGAAGAAAATTCCGATAATTAAACCAATAAATGACATTATAAATAACTCTCGGCTAATAAAATTATATGCTTCAAGTCGATGGTATCCATTAACTCGTAAAGTTGCGATGTCTTTCACTCTTTCACTAATAATGATGTCTGTAAGATTATAAATTACAACAGCAATTAATGCTCCTGAAAAGAAGACAACAAGAAGAATTATTGCATCCAAATTCTTTAAAATCATAATGTAACTGTCTCGAGTTTGTGAAAATGAAGAAATTGAAATAATTTTTTCATTCATTTTTAAAGAATTCATGTAATTACTTAATTCATCACCATTTAAACCGGTTCTAACAATATAAGCATTCTTTTTTGCTTTTGGGAAATATGTATTTAATGCATTTTCACCAAAATATATATAATTATTTAGATAATTTTTTGTAATTCCCGTAATAGCAACTTGGAAACTTTCTTCATATGCGTCAAGGCAAAATACAATTTTTTCACCAACAGTAACATCTAAAATTGAAGCAATTTGATCAGTAATTACAATAGAATTTTCATTAAATTCAGATGGTTTATCAAGATTTATGAATTTTTTAATATCATTTCCTGATATTAATGAAATTGGAATGTTCTCGTTTTTCGTGTAAACATCACCATCAAGATAGTAAATAAATGAATTATCATAACCTTCGAAAAGAGTTTCATCTTCTTCATTTACTCTTGCGACAAAATCATATTTAATAATTTCTCCATTTTTTTCATCAGAAACAACACTCATCGAATCTGATAGTCCAAAACCAGTTAATAGCAAACCAGTACATCCACCAATTCCAAGAATTACCATGATTAGATTTTTCTTAAATCTAAAAATATTTCTAAAAGATGACTTAAATTTGAAACTTAAATGGTTCCATAAAAATGGAATTTTTTCTAAAAGTATCTTTTTGCCAGCAATTGGTGCTTTTCCAGTTAGTAAATTGCTTGTGTTTTCTTTTAATGTTCCGAGTGAAAGAACAATCGAA
This sequence comes from bacterium, assembly GCA_029098125.1. Classification (GTDB taxonomy): domain Bacteria; phylum Bacillota_I; class Bacilli_A; order RFN20; family CAG-826; genus Onthovivens. The sequence continues at coordinate 2,825 of JAQXNS010000134.1, read as the reverse complement.
ATCAATAAAACCATTGCAAGCATTAAGAATGAATAAAAAGAAAAAATACCAACATTAGCATAAAGTGTGACGCTTGGTAAGTTATAAAGCATCAAATAAAAATAGGAAATCACCCAAGTTAGACCATAATTACCAAGAATTGAACCAAAAATTGCACCTAAAAGCGTTGCACTCCCACCAAAAATTACATATTTCAAAAGAATTAAACCTTTTTTATAGCCTAAACTTTTTAATGTGCCCATATTTTGGCGATCTTTTGAAATAATTCTTGTCATTGAAGCCATCGAAACAAGTAAAGCAATCAAATAGAAAAATATTGGAAAAACATCAGCCACTAATCCAACCTTAGCACTATCTTCTTTAAACATTCTTGCTCCCTGAATTTCATCACGAGTTAAAACATACCATTTAACATCAACATTTCCGAATTGCTCATTAAAAATATTATCAACTTCAGCATTAATTTGATTTTGAACAGCTTCGCTCGCTAAAATTCCATCAATTATATTTGAAATTTCCTCAGTTGAAACTCCAATTTCCTCTAAAGATTGAATAATGCTTTCTTTTACAGCTTTTGTCGCCTCTTCTCGAATTGTACTTTTAATGTCTTCTAGTCTTTTTGAAATCATTTGTTGTTTCCCTTGAGAAACAAGATTTATTTTTTCATTAATATATTTTGAATAATCAGAGCTGAAAGAATTTAAACGATACGAGTCATGATATACAATTCTAAGAACTGAATAATTCATATCAGGGAAAAATTTTTCATCAAAATATGTAACTACATCTAAATTACCATCACCAACATTTGTCGCATCGCCGTTTGAACAAAGATAAAATGGGTCATTTACAAATCCAACAACCTTCTTTTCTTCATTATTTATATATATGGAAGATCCAATTTTAATTATTTTGCTCGTTGATGAAAAAGTTAAAGCGACACATTCGTCTTTACTTGCTGGAAATCTACCTTCATAAAGTGACAATTTATTGATAGAATCATCGTCCATTGGACGAATATTTTCTCTTCCTTCAATAATTTTTCCATCAATCGTGAAATATGAATCGTTTAAATATTCAGCTTGTACATATTTTGCACCATCAATTATATCTTTAAATGTTTTTTCATCTGTTTTTGAAAATCCAATGGTAGAAAGAATGTACATATCATTAAATTTAGAATCGATATAGTATTGATTAGCACTTCGCGTTAAATCTGGAGATGATCCTCTTAAACCAACAACAAAACCAACGCCAAGAAAAACAATGAGAAAAATTGCAAGAATTCTTGTTAAATCATTCTTAAAAGAAGAAAAAAGATATTTAAAATAAGTTTTTTTCATTATTACCACTCTATTTCACTAATTGGAGTTGGATTTTCATTAAACTCTTCGCTAGTTATTGTTCCATTTTTTATATGCATAACGTGATCTGCCATTGGACATAACGCGCTATTATGAGTAATTACTACGACTGTTTTATTATTCTCTTTGCACAATTTATACAAAACCCCAAGAACCATTTTACCTGTTTCATAATCTAGAGCTCCAGTTGGTTCATCACAAAGAAGTAGTTTAGGATTTTTTGCAAGCGCACGAGCAATTGAAACTCTTTGTTGCTCACCTCCACTAAGTTGCGCTGGAAAATTATACATTCGATGTTCGAGGCCGACTGCTTTTAAAGCTTCTTTCGCATCCATTGGATCGCTTGAAAGTTCACTGGCAATTTCAACGTTGTCTAAAGCAGTTAAATTTCCTAATAAATTATAAAATTGAAAGACAAAACCAATTGAATTCCTGCGAAAATCAGTCAATTTTCTATCTTTATAACTACTAATTTCTTCGCCATCAACAATAATTTTCCCTCTGGTTACATTGTCCATACCACCTAGCAAGTTTAAAAGAGTGGTTTTGCCACTACCACTTGGTCCAACAATGATACAAAATTCACCTTCATTGATTGTGAAATTTAAATCATTGTTAGCCTTAATAATGTTGTCGCCAACTTTATATTCTTTATATACGTTTTGAAATGTAACAAGCTCTTTCATTTTTTCAGCTCCCACCTAATTTTATTCTAAATTTTGTATTTTTTCACTTATTTGGTAGAATAAATATATTCTAAACTTTGTAGAGACATGAGTCACTGGGGGTAATTATGTCTAAAGCAATAAATAATAAAACTGACGCATCACTAAAATTGGCGCTTTTAGATTTGTTAAAAAGGAAAAATTTTACTGAAATTAATATTAGCGAGGTATGTTCATTAGCAAAAGTCCATAGATCTACTTTTTATAAACATTATTCAAGTCTTCAAAAACTTCTAGAAACAATTGAGGAAGAGGCAATAGTTTTATCTGAAAACTTTTTAAGTTCTTTTAATCCTTTTAGTAAAGCAAGCGCAAAAGAAAGATTATTATTCATTTTAAATTATTTTAAAGAAAACAAAGAATTTATGATTTCATTAAATTCAATCTCATTAATGCCTGATTTTTTCGAAAAAATTGCAAGTCGACCAATAATTCAGGAAAAATTAAAAAATCTTCCAATTGTTTTAACTCTTGAAAAAGGACAAAAAAATGGTGAATTATTTGCGGTTTCTGGTATTTTTATTGTAATCAAAAACTGGATTTCGAACTCATTTAAAGAAGATGTTAACGATGTCGCTGACTCAATAATTTCCTGTTTAAGATATTAGTTGTTGCTAAATTGTAACTCGTATAATTTATAATAATAACCTTTGTTTTTCAAAAGATCTTGGTGGCTACCGCTTTCAATGATTTTTCCATCTTGTAATACAAAAATTTTATCGCAATGTTGAATAGT
>JAQXNS010000133.1 GCA_029098125.1 bacterium | reverse complement strand
GTGGTTTGATTTGTTTTTCTTTTTGTTTTATTAATTAAATTAGAAGCAGTTCTTAAAGCGACTTGCTCGTTACTGAGTCCGCTTTCAATACTTGGGTTAAATCTTTCAACTAATTTTCCTTGTTCCATTATTCGGTCCTTAAAGCAATAACTGGATCTTTTCTAGCTGCAGCTCTTGATGGGAAAAGCGAACTAATAAATGTTAAAAGAATAGATATTACTATAAGAATTATAACACTATGCCATGCTAAAGAGGCAATATTTCCAATATTATACTCAGCATATAGTGAATTTATTATGAAATTTATAGGGAAAGTTATTAAATACGCTACCAAACACCCTATTAATCCACTCACGAAACCAGTAATTACGCATTCAGCCTGAAATAAAAGTCCAACATCTTTTTTTCTTGCTCCTAAAGCACGAAGGACGCCAATTTCTTTTGTTCTTTCAACAACACTTGCAAAAGTAATTACGCCAGTCATAACACAACTAACAACAAGTGAAATTCCTGCAAACACAATCAAAACAACCGAAATAATATCAATCATTTGTGATAATGATGAGGTTAATTCACCAACTAAATCTGTATAAAATATTTGTTCTTTTTTATTCCAAGCATGATCTGGACTTGTTTCTGTTTCATCAATCTCGTTATATTCATCAAGTTTAGCAATTAATTCGTTTTTTGCGTTTAAACTCGATGGAAAAATAACAATATTTTGAATATTTGAATAACTATTAATATATCCAAGAAAACTTAAAACATATGGATAAGATTTTGCTAATTCTTGCTTATCAACTGTACCTTTAACCATATATCCACAAATTTTTTCAATATATTTAAGCAAAGTTGCTGCTCCGCCTTCTTTTAGTTCTTTATTTATTACATCAGCCCCAATTATATTAGCTTGTTTTAAATAATTTTTGATTGTAAATTCAGAACCACTGGTTGTTGTGTTGGATCCGGTAAATAAATCATAAAAATGATAATAATTATCAAAAATTGAATTAATATTATTAACATTTATAGTTGTTGAACTGTTTCCGTTTTCATCTGTTTCAACAGAAATGAGTCCTGTCAAATCATTAATTAAATCAGTTGGGTTCTTAGTTTCATCAAAAGATATGTTATTTAAAACCTTAGTATAGATGTCAGCTTTTCTATTTTCACCCAAAAGATAATTTTGTAGAGAATTTTGAAAGCACAAACCAGTTGTCATTGTTGCAACTGAAGAATTTTGTTTAGGTCTTAAAACACCAACAATTTTTAGATTTATTCCTTTAGAATCATCATTATAATATTCTTCTAAATTTTCAGTTGTATAATGATAAATTCCGTTTGGTTGGTTTTCAACAGTGTTATCAATGTGTTCTGAATAAAGTTCTTGGTTTGTGAAAGCTTTATATTTCTTACCAATTACTGTTTCGAATTTTATTGGATGTTCTGTTGCATAATCAACAGTGACTTCGCTAGATCTTTGATAAAAACCAAGTTGTTTCAAGCAAGTTAAATTGATTTGATTTCGTGAATCCACAACGAGAACCATTTCTGTCATATCATCTGTATTTGGATATTCGCCAGCAATAACATCATAAGCATTAAGAATAAACTCTTTTTCACCATATAGAGAATGAAAATATGTAGTTGGTAAACCTGTCAAAGACCCAACCATATTCATTACTGTATTTACAGTTCCATTTTTCATTATATATGGCTCGTTTGTAACTGGATCGGTGGTTGCAAAATTCATATCATATGTATCGCCATATGAAATAAGATAGTCGTTCATCAAGTCAGTATCAGTTTTAATTTTGTTTAAAAAATTGATGTATTTTTCATTTATATTATTATAAGTAACTTTTTGAACTCCGGTATTTGATTTATAAGGAAGTATGTCAGTTGATTCGCTGTATTCAGGATTTGGAACAAAAGAATCGTCAATTTCGAAGGTAACACTATAAGAGGAAATAGTTAAAGGCATTTGTGAAGCGGTTTCAGTCTCAATGCGATCCATATAAAGTCCAAAACCATTATTTACCGACAAAACAAGTGCAACACCAATAATTCCAAAAGAACTAGCAATTGAAGTCATGATAGTTCTTCCTTTTTTTGTTAATAGGTTTTTAAAAGAGTTTTTCAAAGCACTAAAAAATGACATGTGTGACATTTTTTCTTTTTTCTTTAGTTTCTTTTTTTGTGCTCTATCTTTTTCATCGATAATTTCGAAATCTTTTAGATTAGTTTTGTTAATAACATCGTATTGAGCATCTTCTTCGGCCTTAATTTTAGCTATTTTATCACTAAAACTGTCACTTTCTACTTCTCCATCTTTGAATTCAATTATTCTATCACTGTATTTCAAAGCCAACTCTCTATTATGTGTAACCATAATAATGAGTTTGTTTTTGCTAATTTCTTTTAAAATTTCCATGATTTGAACGCTTGTTGTTGAATCAAGCGCGCCTGTAGGCTCATCAGCTAAAATAATTTCAGGGTCGTTAATAATTGCACGAGCAATCGCAACTCTTTGTTGTTGACCACCGCTGAGTTGATTAGGTTTTTTGTTATATAAATCTTTTAGCCCAACCGCATCAAGAGCAGCTTTTGCTCTTTGGATTTTTTCTTTTCTCTTTGTTCCTTGAAGCGTCAAAGACATTGCAACATTTTCTAGAATTGTTAAATGCGAAATTAAATTATATGATTGGAAAACAAATCCTATCTTTTTATTTCTGTAGTTATCCCATTCATAGTCGTGATATTTTTTTGTTGATTGTCCTTCAATAATCAAATCGCCAGTTGTGTATTTATCAAGGCCACCAATAATGTTTAAAGTTGTAGTTTTACCACAACCAGAAGGACCTAAAATAGAGCAAAATTGTTGCTTAGGAAAATATAAGTTTATCCCTTTTAAAGCTGGATAAGCTTGTTTATCTACATAATAATCTTTTGTGATGTTAACTAATTCAAGCATTTAACAAAATTCTCCATATGTGAATTATATACTTTATAAATTTTATTCATAGAATAAAATTATATATTCATTAACGAAAATGCATGTCTTTAAATTTCAGATTTTGAAGAAAATATTGGGGTTCTGCAGGGTTTTTTAAATATTTCTACGATTTTTAAAGAATTTCTGCATTAAATTTTTAATGTCATCATTAGGTGAAAATTGTTCTACAACTAGTAGAGTATTGAATGTTTTTGTTAAATCTATTTTCCCACCAAAACCGCCAGTTTCATATTCTTGCAAACCAAAAACAACTCTTGAAATTCTAGATTGAATAATTGCGCTTGCACACATGGTGCATGGCTCAAGAGTTACATAAAGTGTATGATTATCAAGTCTCCAATTGTTTTCGATTTTTTCAGCTTCTTCAATGCACAAAATTTCAGCATGAGAAGTTATTTTTTTATCTTTTTCTTTTTTATTATGAGCGCGCGCTACGATCTTATGGGTTGCGTTGTTAACTAAAACTGCTCCGATTGGAACTTCCTTTTCATCAAAAGCTAGTAAAGCCTCATTATAGGCTTCAATCATAAATTTTTCATCAAGTTCGTGCATAAAAAAATTATATAAAATATTAAAAAATTTCCAAATAAAAACCGTCGCACAGACAACTCAGATCTTATGGCTGCTATGTTTCCATCCTGACCAGGTTCGAAGCGGTTGCTCGCAACGGCTTATTTATTATAACTAAATTTTGTTCTTTTTACACTATTTTTTAATAGGTTTAATGACTTCGATTCCACCCATGTATGGTCTTAAAACTTCTGGGATAACAACACTTCCATCTTCTTGTTGATATTGTTCAAGAATAGCTGGGAAGACACGTGAAGTTGCAAGTCCACTACCATTTAAAGTGTGCATATAATGAAGTTTTCCATTTTCGTCTCTATAACGCATCATACCACGTCTTGCTTGGTAACTTCTTGCGTTTGAAACACTACTAACTTCCTTATAAATATCAATTGAAGGTAAATAAACTTCAATATCATAAGTTCTTGCCATAGAATGTGAGCAATCGCCAGCAGCTAATTTTGAAACTCTATAATGTAATCCAAGTCCTTCAATTAAAGCTTTTGCTTTGTTAACTAATTCTTCAAAAGCACGATCTGAATCGTCTTCTTTTGTATATTCAACCATCTCAACTTTATTAAATTGATAACCTCTAATCATACCTCTTTCTTCAGTTCTGTATGATCCTGCTTCTTTTCTATAACATGGTGTGTAAGCAAAGAATTTTTTTGGAAGTTCAGATCCATCTAAAATTTCATTTCTATAATAGTTAACAAGTGCTGTTTCTGCAGTTGGAAGAAGGAATTTTGTTGGTTCTATTCCTTTTAATTCAAAGACATCTTCTTCAAATTTTGGGAATTGTCCAGCTGTAAATCCACTTTCATAATTTAAAATATGTGGTGGAATCATCATTTGGAAACCGTCATTGATATGAGTATTAATAAAATAATTTAATAAAGCCCATTCAAGTCTAGCACCTAATCCTGTATAGAACCAAGTTCCATGTCCACTGACTTTTGCTGCTCTATCATAATCAATTAAACCAAGTGATTCAGCAAGTTCAACGTGATTTTTAATCTTAAAGCCAAAATTTGGCTTTGTTTTATACATATAAATCTCTTTGTTGTTTTCTTTTCCACCACCTAATAAATCTTCATCAGGTAAATTTGGAAGAGCAACAAGTACAGAGTTGATTTTTTCATCTAAAACTTTAAGTTTTTCTTCATCGATTTTATTT
>JAQXNS010000132.1 GCA_029098125.1 bacterium | reverse complement strand
GACTATTTGGTGCATTTTTAAAAAAGATAATAAGATCTTTATGAAAAACAAAAAATTATTGAAACTAAATTATGTTTTACAAATGTAATTATTAATGAAAAGAATAAAGGATTTACACAGAGTGATTTTCTTTTCTTGCAACGAGAGGAAGCACAAATATAGTCCAAAAAATGTCCACATCCCAAATTAAATAAATTGTTTGCGAGCACATTCAAATTTAGTATGACAAAGCAAGTAAGTATTGTTAGTGAATTAAAGAAAATATAAAAATATTACTACGTTTTTTCCAAAAAACATATAGCACTTGTATCAAAAAATACCGAATTAATTCGGTTTTTATATTTCTAAAATTTTTTTATTCCCAAAAATATGAGTTAAAAGTTTAAGAGAAAAATGTTGCAATATAATTACATCTACAATTATTGGTAGAGTTTCAGTACCTTTTAAAGAAGCCACTTTAAACGAATTGGCGGATTATTTACTTTCTAATAAGAAAGAAAGGGTTTTAAAAGTAAAAGAAAAGTATAAAAAAGGTATTTCAAAGATTGAAATTGCTGCTATGTATAATATCACACTAGAAACTGTAAATAGATATATTCAAATTAAAGAGGAAGATATTAAAAATAATGTTAAAACGGTCAGGGAGATTGAACATATAAAAGCGATTAATAAAACGATGAAAAGATGTAATAAAGTTAGAGAACTGTTTAATCAAGGCAAAACAATAGATCAAATCGTAATCGAAACTGGTTTTAGCAAAACATGTATTAAAGAGTATATAAAAGATGATTTTTCTCCTACTAATGAGCATTATGGTCAAAAGAAAGAAGGAATAATGCCTAAATTTCGAGATGAAATTATGAAAATGTACTTATCAGGGAAAAATTCTAAAGAAATTTCTATGTTCATTAAAGAACAAGAATATTCTATAACACCAGATGCAATTAGAGGCTTTATAATTAAGGAAAAAAGAATCAATAAAGATTTAAATATCTCATTGTTATGTTCTGATGTAGTAGATGCAAATACAATAAAAAAATTGTTCTTTCATGAAAATGAAAACGGAAAAATAATTCCTCAATTTCAGTTAGATAGCGTAATGGAGCAATATCCAATTATTGATAAGATTCTTTCGATTCATAAATTATTTAAATCAATATTATTTGACAAAGATAGTAAAAAATTAGATAAATGGATTTCTGATGTTGAAAAAAATAACATTGTTCAATTAATGCCTTTTATCAAAACAATAAATAACGATTTAATAGGGGTTAAAAATGCGATAGATATGAAAGTAAATAATGGGTTAGCTGAAGGCAAAGTCAATTTATTAAAAACAATCAAAAGGATTATGTATGGAAAGGCAAGTTTTACAACTTTAAAAACAAAATTACTTATGCATGAATATTCATTTTCTATCAACTAATCGTGGAATGAACCTTTACAACGCTTACTTAAAAAGAATCGATTAACAGAAATTAAACCAATATGCACAATATCGAATTAAAGGGAAATTATTATTTGACGAGAGTAAAGATATAGGAAACCGTCAAATTTCTATAATCTCGTCCGATAAAATTGCATTTTCTAATTGCTAATTACAGCTACTTACAAAATACAAAGAATCATAATAGGATTCCTTGTAAATTATTCAAATGATTTTGATGGGATAAAACAAATTCTCTATTCTAAAATCATTTTCTTATTCTTTATTCAAAAATTCTTCATAAGAAATATTAGTTTTATTTATATTTTTAGATAAAGACTGCGTATCAATATGACTAATAGCTTTAAAAGAGTTTTTAGTCACAAAATCTTTAATCCATTTTTCATCTTCAAACAATGCACTATAAATTGTTTTCTTATCGTTTCCTCTTACAGAAAAATAGGTTTTTGCACTTTCGTTGAACTTATCTTTAAGCTTATCATAATACTCCTGTAACGTGCAAACTTTCTGTGCAGGATTACCTAAATATACTGAGTCAGATTCAACAACGCCTCTAACCACACTTCCTGCTCCTATTATCACATTATCCCCAATTTTTGTGCCCATTAAAATCGTAGTATTCATGCCGATAAATACATTATCTCCAATAATTGTTTTCTTTTGGCTTCTTGGCATATCATTAAAGGCATTACATAAAACTGAATGACTATAATCATGCCCCAAGATAGTACAACCTGATGTAATTTGAACATTATTTCCTATAGAGATAAAATCTAAAGATGTCATATCAATATTAGTATGGATTGGGTCATAAAATATTGAATCCTTTCCAATCGTTAATCCTCTTGCTTTAAGATACGATATAAAAGTATCATTATTATATTTGTATCCCGTAACAATTTTCTTAATAATTTCTTTTAACATATAATTTTATTCGTAAGCGTTATATATAGCGTCGTGTTAAACTAACACGAAAATGAAAATAATTATTTATTTTTCCACACACTTTTCAACTATTTTGGCATAGAAAAAATATCGTGGAATCAAAAAAAGCTGCTCGATGAAGCAACTTTTTTGGTTTTCCACATAGTTTTACCCATTATTTCACTATTTTTTTGAAGCACACTCGTTTTGAATTATATTAGACCAAGGAAGATAATCCTTTGCATCATTTTTTTCTAAATCAGATATGCCAAATTTAGAAATTAATAAATGCAAATATTTTTTAGGATCAATATTATTTTGAAGAGCTGTCATTATTAACGAGTAAAGTTTACATGTTGCTTCAGCGCCAGATTCTGAAAAGCAAAATAGCCAGTTTTTTCTTCCAATAACTATATCTTTGATTTTTCTTTCGCTTTCGTTATTATCGATTTCTAAACGACCATCTAAGAAAACATTGTAAGCTGTAGATTTGTAATTTTGAGCATAAATAAGAGCTTTGCCTAAAGCTGATTTTGGAAGTGCCCTAAGAGCAGCATCGTCAATGATTTTAAAAAGTTCATCGTATAATGGCTTCAATTTTTCATTGCGTTCTTTTTTAATGTCTTTGAAATCTGAAAACTTTGTTGTAATTTCTTTTTCCATATTAAAAATCTTTGCAAAAGCATCAAGAATGTTTACAGTATAACAACCCTTTGCTTGATGAGCTTTATCAATCTTATTTAGTTTTGCAAAATTACGTCTTATATGAACCATGCATGAAACTGGTGTGATATTTGGTGAGCAATAGTACGCATTATACCCATCACACATAAGTTTTACATTTTTCCCATCAAAAAATTCTTGAATTGTTGAGGAACTA
>JAQXNS010000131.1 GCA_029098125.1 bacterium | reverse complement strand
AAAGTTAAAAAAGACATAAATTTTAGAGAATATATGGCTCTTTATGGCTATAAAACCTTGATTTCTCTTTTTATTTCATTAATTTTCTTCCTTATTTATATATATTTGAAAGAATTCGTTTTTATCGAATACATCAACGCTTTAACTTATATTGTATTTTTCAATATTTTTATAGCAGGCCTCTCATTTTGTACAAATTTAGGATTTTTTGATATTTTTGCTTATAACTTTTTAAGAACAAGAAACTATTTGAATAAGTATAGAGATGAAAATATCTCTAGACTTAATGGAACTTACGATTATACAAAATCGAAAGAATTCAAAAGAAAATCAAATAAATTTGTCCCATTTACTTATTTATTTGTTAGTTTATTATTCTTAATCCCTTTAATTATTCTATATATTATTTATCGAGTGAATATCGTTTGACATTTTCTAAATCATAGATAATATAAAGAATGCGAAAAGGATTATTATGTTTTGGAGGTAAAAATTATGAAGAAAAGAAGATTCGTATATGCTTTAAGCGCAATGTTACTTCTTGGAACTCCTTTAGTTGGTTGTAATAACAATCCTGATCAGCCAGATCAAGATAAGCCATTACCAACTCCAACAGGAGGAGACGTCCATTATTTTGACGCAACTTTAAGTAGCACATCAACAACAATTGGTGTTGGTGAAACTTTAAACATCGTTATTTCAAATGTTATTGATAAAGATGGAAAAGCAATTAGCGACGCTGAATTTGATTATTCAAGTGACAATGAAAGCGTTGCAACTGTCAACACAAACGGTACAATCACTGGTATTAGTGCTGGAAATGCAAAAATCACAGTTGAATGTCTTGATGGCGATGCTGAACTTGCAGTAAAAACTTTTGACATTACTGTTACTGGAAAACTTGAAAATGCAAATGGTGCTTATAACTTTGTTGCAATGGACTATGAAGAAAAGCTTGATATTTTAGGAAAACTTGAAAAATATGCTGTTGAACAACATCTTACAGGTATTACACTTTTCCAAAATGGTGGCTATATGATGTATAATGACCGTGTTGTTAAACCAACAAACAACTACATCACAGGTTATGGCTTTGGAACATTAAGTGAAGGTTCAATTTCAAAACCAATGAGCAAAGATGCTGAACCTAATCAAGCTTGGCAAATGTACTACCATTCATTTGGTGGAACAACAAATAAAGGTAAATTCAACTATCTTGATGATACAGGCAGTGAATCTGCAGATCTTTATGGTTATGTAACATCAACTTTATATTCAACAAAGATGAATGCATCAAAAGATGGTTATGATTACTATCCAGTTCTTGCATTTGCTCGTGAAGATGGAAATGTTAGACCTACACCATTAAATAAAAATGAAAAAACTGGTCTTGCAACAAAATATAGAGTTTATGTAAAAACTACAAATAATACTCCAGATTTAAAATACCACACATTAAGTGAAAAATATAAAAAATTTGATAATGCTAAAGTCGAACTTGAAGACTACACAGTTCCATACAGATTATTACTCAACCAATCAATTGGTCTTGCTCGTAGTGCTGACTTTATTTCAGATTCGAATAATGGAACACTTAAAGGTGCAAAAGCATACTACAGTGCAACAAGTGCAAACTCAAATATTGAAGATTCATGGGATACATTCGATAAATTAGTTGGTTTACATACTGGTGAAGACGCAAAAGGTGAATATCTTGAATTTGAATTCAACACTCCAGTTAGTGAATTCACAGCAATGACTAATCTTTCAAGCTCACTTGTTTCTCCAATTAAAAAAGATTTCTTAAAAGCAATTGCTCCTGATAAATCACATGAAAATGTTTATAAATCAGCAATGAAAGATGCATATGGTACAGTTACAAAAGGAAATGAATCAATTACTCCTGTTGATAACTTACTTGCGCTTGCTCCATACGTCCTTGAAGCAACAAGTCAAACATACAATGTCTTCAAACGTAATCCAAATTGGTTTGAATTTAAGGAAAGTGACCCATCAATTTCTGGAAGATACAAGATTGACGGTATAAAAATTACATATTTACAAGCTGCTGCAAGCGATAAAAATGCTGCTTTCTCAACATTTATCAATCAAAATGCTTTAGATGCTGTTTCAATTCCAAAAGATTACATGGCAGATTATGTTAATGACCCAAGAACTACAAAAACTGAAGGTGATTCAACATTCAAACTTAATTTAAATACATGTACTCAAGAAGAATGGAATGATAGATTTAACAATCCAGATAACAAAACAACTTATAATGGTGGAGTTGCTTATGAATGTGAACCATTAATGAGCAATGATAACTTTATTAATGCATTATCATTTGCATTAGATAGAGAAGAATTTGCTACAGCAAGAGGTAATGTTCCTTCTCAATCTTACTTTGCTCCTGCATACCTTTGGGAACCAGAAGCAGGTAAATCATACGATCAAACTCCTCAACACGCTGCTGCAATTGCTGAATATTCACCAG
>JAQXNS010000130.1 GCA_029098125.1 bacterium | reverse complement strand
CTGTTTCCATTTCTTTAGGCGCTTGTTTCTCTGATGAAAATCATTGTACTTTTGAAAAATTATATGAAAAAGCAGATAGTGCTTTATATAAAATGAAACGTGAAGGAAAATCGGGCATAACTTTTTATAACTAAATTACTTGAATTTATTAATTAATTATAAAAGCAAGATTTTTTTACCAAAAAAACAATTTATTTTTAAGGGAGTGCGAATGTTTTATTGGACTCGTTTTTAAATATTTTTTGTTGTATAAATAAAGTGAAATACAAAAAATTGGTCAATTTAAACCTAAAATATGGGCCAGTTTTCTTTACAAATATGGGTCAGTATTCTTTACAAATATGGGTCAGTTTTGTAAACTTTATGTAAGCAATGCAGAGGAATTATGATTCTATGAAGAAAATAACTAATGATTCTATTTATAAAACGAGAATAGTTGATGAACTAGTAAAAAGGGAATTAAAAATATTTGGTGCTATTTGTATTGAAGGACCAAAATGGTGTGGAAAAACGTGGACATCATCACATCACGCTAATAGCGAATTTCTTGTCGGCGATCCAAGCGGGAATTTTTCTAATAGAATGCTTGCTGAGCTTGAACCTTATACAGTTTTAAAAGGGGATGTTCCTCGCTTAATTGATGAATGGCAAGAAGTTCCGTCATTATGGGATGCAGCAAGAGCGTTTGTTGATATAAGTGGTATCAAGGGTCAACTAATTTTAACTGGATCATCAACGCCAGTTAATAAAGGCATTTTGCATAGTGGTACAGGAAGAATCAAAAGTATTAGAATGAATACGATGTCCTTATACGAATCTGGTGATTCGAGTGGATTATTTTCATTAAAAGATTTATGTGAAAATAAATTTGAATCAAAAGTACTAGAAGAGACGACTCTTGAAAAACTAGCCTACTTAATTGTTAGAGGTGGATGGCCTGGAAATATTGGTGTTAGTATAAATGATTGCGGTGAATTTGCCTTAGGATACATGGAGAATGTTGCTAAAACAGATTTAAAACAATTAAATAAAGATATTGGTTTTAATGAACATAAAGCAAAACTTATTTTAAAATCACTTGCTAGAAACGAATCAACAACCATTTCTAATAAAAGTATTTTAAATGACATAATTGAAAACGATAATTCATCTATTAGCAAAAATACATTATCAAAATATTTAGATGCGTTTAATAGAATGTTTTTGTTTAATAATCAAGAGCCATTTTCATCGAATATAAGATCTTCTTTACGTGTTAAACAAATGGAAAAAAGACATTTTTCTGATCCTGCAATGGCTTGTGCAATGCTTAAATTAACCCCAAAGAAAATGATGAATGATTTAAATACTTTTGGTTTTATGTTTGAAGCAATGGTTGAAAGAGATTTGTCTATATATGCTCAAGCTATAAACGCCAAATTATTTCACTATCAAGATTATAAAAATAATGAAATTGATGCAGTTATAGAACTTGAAGACGGCAATTGGTGTGCCATAGAAATAAAGTTAGGATTAAACAAAGCAGAAGAAGGCTCCAACAATTTAATCAAAGTTTGCAAAGATATAGTTAATAATGGCGGTAAAGAACCGATAATGAAATGTGTTATTTATGGTGTTGGTAATATGGCATATAAAAATGCTAATGGAGTTTATATTATCCCGATAACTGCATTAAAAAATTAATGATATTTAACTTATTAAATCATATATAATTTGGTTTAGAAGTTGCTGCTTTATCTATAAAGAGACGCATTGTATTAGCAATTATATTTGTTGTTGTTTTAAGAATTTTAAAAAAATAGTTGAGTTCTGCAAGGTTTTTTGAATATTTTGACATTATTTATTATTCAATCACGCTACATTTTTCTTTGGAATGAACAAATAAAACTACTTTATCAATTATGTAAAACAAGAAAAAATTGATGAATGTAATTAATAGAAATGCAACTAAAAATATTAAGTAATAGACAACAAATTGAACATAATGATTTATCAATGTACCAATAATTAAAAAAATATTGTAAGTATAATAAAGAAAATATGTAAAAAGCCGATTTTAGTC
>JAQXNS010000129.1 GCA_029098125.1 bacterium | reverse complement strand
TTAAAACTTTTAAAGTCATTAAATAGCGAAAATCGAGCTTTAGAAAGAAATAATGACGATCTAAAAAACAACGAAATCATTAAAAGAAAAAGAAATAATTTTTCTCTTATTGGTTCAAGTGGCTTATTAATCTTCTTAAGGATTGTATATCTTGGAACTTTTGTTTATGGCGCATTGATGATTTTTAATGGTCAACTTACATATGGATCTTTGACAGGTCTTATCCAACTTGTTAGTTTCATCGAAGGTCCGCTAACAAACTTTAATGCAATAATTAATAGCTATAACTCATTTAAAATTTCAAAAGAAAGGATTGATGAAGTTTTAAGCTTACAAGATGAAGTAAAACAAGTCGAACTTAATGATTTTGATGAAATTATCTTTAAAAATGTTTCATTTAGTTATGAAAACAATCAAATTTTCAAAAATTTTAATTACACAATTAAGAAAAATGATTCAATTTTGATTAAAGGTAAAAGTGGAAGAGGTAAATCAACACTTTTCAATTTACTTCTTGGCTTTATTGAACCTGATGAAGGTGAAATCTTAGTTCGCTATAAAAACCAAACTTATTCTATTAAAGAAACTCGCACCTTATTTTCTTTAGTTAATCAAGATAATATTCTTTTTAGCGGTAGTGTTAGAGATAATATTTATTTATTAAGTGAAGAAAGAGATGAAGAAAAAATAATTAGAGCATTAAAAATTGCAAACATTTATGATGAATTAATGGAGAAAAAGAATAAATTAGATACTAAATTAATAGAAAGAGGTGGCGGCTTATCTTTAGGACAAATTCAAAGAGTCGCTTTAGCAATCTCGATTTTAAATAACAAAAAAATACTCTTACTTGATGAATTTACATCATCTTTAGACTCAAAACTTGAAGAAAATATTGTTTTATCAATCTCAAAACTGGAAAAAACTAAACTAATTATCACTCATCATAACATCGAAATTGATGGATCAAAGGTATTAAACTTAGACTATGAATAAGATTTATTCTCTTGTAATTGAAACCTTTAGAAAAGGAATTGAAGGTGAAAAAGGTATACTCCCAGATTTAACTGATGAAGAAAAATCCGAATTTTTAAAATTAATCAAAGAACAATCTTTAAGTGTATTTCTCTACAAAGTTTATGGAACTAGCGAATACAAAAAGACATATTTGACTTCAAAAATATTCGAAAACTATGTATTTAAGATTAAAAATGAGATTACAAGCATTTTAGAAGCTGAAAATATCCCTTTTTACTTCATTAAAGGTGTCGAATTAAAATCTATTTACAAAGATTCAGCTTTAAGAACAATGGGCGATATTGATTTTGTTGTTTTTAAAGAAGATTTTGAAAAAGTTCATAAACTTTTAGCTTTAAATGGATACAAAGATGATGGTGATTTTGCAGAAAATCACATTGGAATTACAAAAAATAACGTTTTAATCGAACTACATCATAATTTAGTACCTAATCAATCTTATTTTTCTTCATATTTTAGCGAAGAGAAAGTTAAAACTAATCTAGATTACAAAAACCACGTTTTAAATAATGAATACAATTTTGGTTTTTTGCTTGTTCATTATATTAAACATCTATCTAGCGGTGAAGGTATAAGAGGTTTAGGTGATTTTTATTTGCTTTTAAGGGACAATCATGTCGATAAAAATAAAGTACTTGAAGTTGTAAATGAGTTAAAATTAACTGAATTTTTCAATAAATTGCTTAATCTTCTCTATATCATCTTTAATTATGATGAAATTCCATTTACAAAAGTCGACAACCAATCCGAATTAATTTCATTTATTTTTGCTTCTGGAACTCATGGTAAAGCAAATGATTTTTCAGCTATTGAATATCAATATAAAAATAGTAAAAAAACCAAAATCGGTTTCATCTTTTCACGAATTTTTCCTTCAAAAAATACAATGAAAGTTATCTATCCTATTTTATATAAGAGAATATGGCTTCTCCCAGTTTGCTATTTGCATCGTCCATTAAAATTATTGTTCTCAAGAAATGGCAGAGATAAAGGTAAAAAAGTATTGGCTGGAAAAGCAAATGCAACGTCTGTTTATGATATGTTTTCGATTAATTTAGACATGATTGATAAACAAGCAAAATAACACATACGCATTATTATCTACTAGAAATGTACTAGATATCTACTAGATATGTACTAAAAACCTACTAATTATCTACTAGTGCCGAAAAATTAGTAACATTTACTCTTTATTTTCATCTTTTTAAATATTTTTTGAAACTGTGAAAATTTAAATTTTTATCATGATATTTTTTATAAATTCAGCGAAATTTACGCATAATAATTTTCATCTTTTTAGTTAAAACGAATTATTTTTAAAGTTTTATTTACTTTTAAAAAAATAATCCTATAATTTTGCATTGTTATGAAATTAAGGCTTTTAAACTTAAAAAGATTATTTACTTCAATTGATATGACTAAAGGAAATATTTATAAAATATTTCTTCTTTTTACAATTCCAATAGTAATTTCTTCTATTTTTCAACAGTTTTATTCAATAACTGATGCTGCAATTGTTGGTAATTTTTTATCAGAAAGTGAAGTAAATGGGATTCATGATGTCGGAAATATCAATTTCATGATTTTGAATTTTGCTTTTGGTTGTACAGCTGGATTTAATGTTATTACAGCTTCAAAAGTTGGCGCTCATGATGAAGAAGGTGTTAGAAAATCCTTTTTAACACAAATTATTTTAGGTTTATTGATTTCAATTTTTTTAACAGTTGTTTCTTTACTTTCGATTGATTATCTTCTCGCTTTTATTGGACTAAAGGCTGAAACGGGTGGAGCAACATTTATTGCTGCAAAAGATTATTTAACTGTTGTTTTTATCGGTATTATTTTTAAAGTAGCTTATAACATTATAAATAGCGTTCATAGAAGTTTAGGAAATACAATAACTCCTTTAGCTTTCTTAATTATTGCAACTTTTTTAAATATTGGATTAGATTTTTTGTTTATTGCTTATTGTGGAATGGGAGTTAGCGGAGCAGCGCTTGCAACGATAATTTCAGAATGCATAAGTGCAACTGGCTGTTTTACTTACACATTTATCAAACATAAAGAATTGAGATTTAAAAAATCTGATTTTAAACTCTCTTTCTCTTTTGTTTTTGAACATTTAAAAAATGGAATTCCACTTGCATTGCAATTTTCTATTCTTGCAATTGGTCTAATTTTGATGCAGTCTTGCTTAATATCATTCGATATGGACATAAATGGATATGTTGATCCTCTTGGTCCTGCACAACTTGGATATGGTGTTGGCTGTAAAATTTCTAATTTCTTAGCTAATTTTTATAACGCATTCGGAATAACAATTTTAAATTTTGTTGCGCAAAATAAAGGAACACATGATAGAAAAAGAGTTAAGTCTGGAATTAAAAAAGGGGTTATTATCGTCTTTATTTACACAATAATAACAATAATTTTCTTACAATTATTAAAAATTAATGGTTTTTATCTACATATATTGTTATCTAATGACAAAATTAATGAAAGAGTTATTGCTTACGGAAATTGTTATATAAATATTGCATCAATTTTCTATATTTTCTTAGGAATTTTATATCTTTTCAGGAATGCAATTCAAGGATATCAAAAACCACTTTTCCCATTTTTAGCTGGCGTAGTAGAACTTGTTATGCGTGTTGTTGCTTGCTTATTCCTCCCAACTCTAGTAAATGGAGGACCAATTAATAACACAATTGATATCTTAGAAAATCCTTGGCCATTTTATGCACTATGTTTTGCAGATCCTGCGGCTTGGATGGGAGCTGTTATTACATTATTGATTGGCGCTTATTTTGTATTTTATAAAAAGAAAAGGGCTTAAAATAAATTTAACCCTTTAACTTCATCAAGAATTGTTGAATAAATTACATCTGTTTCATAATCTACTCTATTTTTTAAATAATCAATTATTAAATCGATTGAACCATTAACTATGATATTAATTTGTAATATTTTTTTAGGTTCTAGTTCAATATTGTGCTTTTTTATATTCCTATAGATGCCAGACATTACATAATTTTTAAATCTATCCATTAATAAAGGAACATTTATACTATTAATTGTGGCTTGATAAATTCTTTTTTTCTCATCGATTTTGTTTGTGATTGCTCTAATATTTTCATCGACATCGTTGCTTTTGTTTGTGAAAATTACATCAATTTCTTTCATTAATACTTGCATTAAATCGATGAAAATTTCATTAACAATGGATTTTGTGTCACTAAAATGGTTATAAAAAGTAGATTTTGAAATATTAGCTTCTTCAATAATATCTTTAACTTTAACCTTGTCTAATGATAATTTTTTATTCATTACTACAGAAAAAGCGTTGATAATTTCTTGTTTTGTTTTGTTTGATTTTTCGTAAGCCATATGAAAATTATGAATAAGAATTATCAAAATTTCAAACTATTTTCTAAAAAAGTACAATTTTTGAACATTAATTTTAAAAATAAGCAAAAAATGATATTCTAAATATATCTTTTGGAGGTAAAAAATGAAAAATATTGGAAACTATACTTTATATAATGGCGTTAAAATTCCTAAAATTGGTTTTGGTATGCGGCAAATAAAAGATGGAGATGAAGCATATAATTCAACAATCTTTGCATTAAAAGCTGGTTATAGACATATAGATACTGCATATGTATATGGAAACGAAAAAAGCTGTGGGAAAGCAATCAAAGATTTTGGAATTGATAGAAAAGAACTTTTTATTACTTCAAAATTACCTTCAGATATAAAAACTTATGATGGCACAATTGAATACTTTAACAAAACAATTGAAAATTTAGGTGTTGAATATTTAGATTTATACTTAATTCATGCACCATGGCCTTGGTCTGAGATTGGAAAAGATTGTAAAGAAGGTAACATCGAAGCCTGGAGAGCCATGATTGATTTATATAATGCAAAGAAAATAAGATCAATTGGTGTTTCAAATTTTTCTGTGGATGATATTGAAAACATAGTTAAAGCTACTGGGTTTAAACCTATGGTTAATCAAATTAGATATTTTGTTGGAAATAGACAAGACAAAGTTGCAAATTATTGCAAGGCGAATGATATTTTGATTGAAGCATATTCTCCT
Organism: bacterium; assembly: GCA_029098125.1. GTDB lineage: Bacteria > Bacillota_I > Bacilli_A > RFN20 > CAG-826 > Onthovivens. Next base: position 321 of record JAQXNS010000129.1, on the reverse strand, counting down.
TTAGCAACTGGTGAGATTTTAAATAATGAAATTTTAAAAAAGATGGCTGAAAAATATAATGTAACAGTTGCAAAACTTTGTTTGAATTATTGCCTTAAAAAGGGAACATTGCCACTTCCTAAGTCAACTCATGAAGATAGAATTATTAAAAATTTAGATATTGAATTTGAAATGTCAATCGATGATATTGATGCATTAGATTCATTGGATGGAATTGGTACCAAGAAAGCTTACAGATATTAATTATATTATCAATATTAAAACTGCCAGTTAATTCTATAGGAAACTCCACAAGTTGAACCAAGTAAAATTGGAAAGACT
>JAQXNS010000128.1 GCA_029098125.1 bacterium | reverse complement strand
TTAATGAAAATTTTTAAATCACCTAAAGCACGAACATCTTTATTAACTAAAGCCATGATACCTTCAACAATTATCAAATCATTCGCTTTAACTTCGACGACTTTTTCACTACGTGTGTGTTGAACATAGTCGTAAACAGGTTTCATGATTGTTTTCCCATTTTTTAAAGCAGTTAGTTGTTCCCTCATAAGAGGCCAATCAAAAGCTTTTGGATGATCGTAATTTTGTTTTTTTCTTTCTTCAAGAGTTAAGTGTGTTAAATCTTTATAATAATCATCTATTGATATATGAGTGATATGTTCATTACCTAAAGATTCAATAACTTTGTTTATAACGTATGTTTTTCCACTAGCAGTGCCGCCGCCAACTAATATTAATTTTGCCATAACTTAAATTCCCTTATAAAGTTTAACACTTAAATCAATCTTTGGGCAAAAAAATCTAGTTAAGAATATCAAAAATTGAAATTTAATTAACATAAAAATACTTTTTAAGTATAATTACATTAATAAATAAAAAGTTTTTGCACTTTTTGTTTAGAAAGGACCAAAAAATGAAATATAAAATTGTTGTAGATAGTAGTTCAAATTTAACAAGTGACTACATCAAAGATGATGAAGTTGGTTTTGCAGTCGCACCTTTAACGATAAGAGTTGGTGGCAAAGAATATGTAGATAATGATACGGTGGACGTAGACGAACTTCTCGATAATACAATGAAATCTGAAGAGGCAGGAAAAACAAGCTGCCCATCTCCTCAAGATTTCTTGAACACTTATGAAGATGCTGAACATGTAATTGTTGTAACTATTAGTTCTAAACTCAGTGGATCTTATAATAGTGCAGTTTTAGCAAAAAACATGTCAGCAAACCCTGATAATGTACATGTCATTGACAGCAAATTAGTTGCAGGAGCAATCAGAATTGTCGCAAATAAAGCATATGAATTAATTAAAAAGGGATTAGAATATTCTGAAATTTGCAAAAAATTAGATGATTATTCAAAAACTGTTAATCTCTTATTTGTATTAGACAAGTTTGACAACTTAGTTAAAAACGGAAGAATGAATAAAGTTTTAGCTTTTGTTGCAACTATGATTAATATTAAACCTCTTTGCTATGGCGAAGATGGTGAAATCAAAATTAAAGAAAAGATTAGATCGCTACAAGGTGTTTTCAAAAGACTTGTCGTTAATGTCGGTAAGTTTTGTGAAAATACTAAAGGCAGAATTTGTGTTATTTCACATACAAATTCACTTGAAAATGCAAAAATATTAAAAGCTTTAATTGAGCAAACATATGAATTTGACGAAGTTATCATTGAAAACAATAGGGGTCTTTGTGCTTTCTATTCGCTTAATGGTGGTATTATCGTCAGTTTCTAATATTTAATATATTTACTACTTATTAAATCATATAGATTTATGATATTATTTTTAATATGAAAAAAAAGCAAACCGAGACTAGAACTAGTAAATTTAAGGAATATAGAGAAGAGATTAAAAATATTCCAGTTGATACAGGAAAAAGATCCTCGGTTTTAAAGTCTAAAGACGATAAAAATGACAAAAAACATTATTTAAGTAAAAAAGAGAAACAAAAAATTAAAAAAGAGAAAACTGCTCTTGATGAATATTTGAAAAAAAGTCGAATTAAAAAATTCTTATATATTTGTTTTGTTATAATCATTATAACTGCATTAGTATTACTAACAATTTACTTATGTAATAAGTTTTCGGAGATGAATTTATGGTAAAAAATTATAGCATTGCAATCGATGGACCAAGCGCAAGCGGTAAATCAACAGTTGCAAAGTTAGTAGCAAAAAAACTTGGTTTTGTATATATCGATACAGGTGCAATGTATCGTGCTTTTACTTATGCAGTAATTTTAAATGGTTTAAATCCTGAAAACGAAGAAGAAGCATCCTCATTGGTTAATAAAATCGATATTAATTTTAGCGATGAAAACAAAATTTTATTGAATGGGAAAGATGTTTCAAGAGAAATTAGAGATAATTTAGTAGCAAATAATGTTAGTTTTATCGCAAGTTATAAGCAAATTCGCTTATTTTTAGTAGATTTACAAAGAAAAATTGCTTCAAACAAAAATGTTGTAATGGATGGAAGAGATATTGGCACATACGTTTTGAAAGACGCCAACTTAAAGATTTTTCAAGTTGCAAGTGTAGAAGAAAGATCTAAGAGAAGATATTTAGAAAATAAAGAAAAAGGTATTGATACAACTTACGATGATTGCTACAAAAATATTACAACACGTGATTATATCGATTCGCATCGTGCTTTTTGTCCATTAGAACCTGCAAAAGATAGTATTGAAATTAATACAACTGAAATGACAATTGATGAAGTAGTCGACGCTATTTTAGTTGAAGCGAAAAAGAAAGGAATTAATTAATCATGGCATTAGGGTTGCTAGCAATTGTTGGTTCTCCTAGTGTAGGTAAATCCACAATTTTTAATAGAATTATTGGTGAGAAAAAATCTATTATTGAAACTGAAAGAGGTGTAACAAGAGATAGAATTTACGGAAAAGCAGAGTGGCTTACTCGTGAATTTAATGTAGTTGACACTGGTGGTATTGAGGTAGAAAATAGACCATTTCAAGAACAAATTCGTGCTCAAGTCGAAATCGCAATCGATGAAGCAGATGTTATTTTATTTGTTGTTGATGGTCAAATTGGCATGAATGAAGACGATCAAATGGTTGCAAACATGCTCTATAGAACGAAAAAACCTATTATTTTAGCTGTAAATAAAATTGATGAAAATCACTTAAAAAATAATATTTATGAGTTTTATAGTTTAGGACTTGGAGATCCTATTCCTACTAGCGGTGCACATGGTGTTGGAATTGGTGATATTTTGGATAAAGTAATCGAGTATTTACCAAAAAATAATGATTCAAAAGAGGATAGCGCAATTAAATTCTCAATAATTGGACGTCCAAACGTTGGAAAATCTTCTTTGTGCAACGCAATTTTGAATGAGGAAAGAGTTATTGTCTCAAATATTGAAGGAACAACACGTGATGCAATAGATACAAAATTCAAAAGAAATGATACAGATTATGTCGTAATTGATACTGCTGGACTTAAAAAAAGAGGAAAAATTTACGAATCTATTGATAAATATGCTGCATTAAGAGCCTTAAGAGCAATTGATGAAAGTGATGTTTGTCTTCTTGTTATTGATGCTGAAAAAGGTATAACAGAACAAGATAAACACGTTGTCGGTTATGCAGTTGAAGCAAAAAAAGCAATCATAATCATTGTAAATAAGTGGGATTTGGTCAAAAAAGACAATAATACAATGAATGAATTTACCAAAAA
>JAQXNS010000127.1 GCA_029098125.1 bacterium | reverse complement strand
TTTTTTAGCGCGATTAAGCGCGAAAAAACAACGGATAAATACAGCATTAATTAATTTTTTTCATCTTATTTTTGATATTAAATTAAGTAAAAATTGCCTAATAAAAATGATTGTTTTTTTCAATATTTTTCCCTTATTTTTTTACTACCAATTTTTCTAATTTTTCCAAAAAATATGCTAATCATATTTTGAGTTTCTAGCATTAAGTATTATAGAAAATATCAATGAAAATAATTCAATTCTCAAAGATTTAAAATAAAGAATTTCAATAAAAATACGACTAAAATTCCTGTAGATATTTCATTAATTTTGCAAAAATAGTAGAGTTATGCAGGGTTTTTGAGAAATTTTCATAAAAATATATGTTCTTGAGATATAAAAAATCAAGGTGTTTTTGGCACATTATTTATAATAAAAATTGAACCGATAAATTTAATTTATTAGATATTTTTTTCTGTTAAATTTGGATTTACATTGTTCTTTATGTACTAAAATAAACAACATTATCCAAAATCTATTTTGGTTTTTTCCCTATTTCATTTTGGTTTTTTTCCGTGTTTTACTTTGGTTTTTTTCTCACCAAAAGGAAGCTTCCTACAAGCAAAAAATGATATTTTAACTGTATAAAAAACAAAAATCTTAGAATGAAATTATCTTAAAGTATTGACCTAAAAGCCTATTAAAAATTAAAAACCCTTTAAAACTCAACTATTTTAGAAAATTATTTAAAAATTTGTCCATTAAACAATTTATCTAAGTGCAAAAAGCATATAGTAAGGTAAATATGTTAAATTATCGCCAGATGAAAGTTGCTTAGTACTTACTATATATTTTTCTCTAATTCTTTTAGGAAATTTTTCTCTTAATTTTTCTAATGAAACTTTAGATGAAACATTACCCGATTTAACCTCAAATGGTATGGTCTTTCCATCTTTAAAAATAATAAAATCAATCTCGTATCGAACTTTCCTAGTTTCTACATTTTGCTCCCATGAATAATAATAAGGTTCAAAATGATTTGCTACTAAAGTTTGAGCACAGACATTTTCAAATAGCATGCCTAAATTAAGTTTAAGATTGTCAAATATTAAACGTTGATAAATATCTTCTGAATCATCCATAGTATTTGGATAAATAATAGATGTAAATAATCCAACATCATTAAAATAAAGTTTAAAATTACTTTGATCTTTCGTTAAAGCATATCCTCCACTTGGGTCGGTACATCTATAAACTGCTAGAACCATTTTTGATTCAATTAATTTTTCTAGCGTATTAGTAAATAGTACTGAGTCTGCTCTTTGATTGGTTGAAGAAACAATAAACCTCGTTGAATGTTTGGAAAGCATAGTTGGCATTTGTTTATAGACAAGATAACAAATTGTTCCAAATTTATTGTCTATTTTTCTTAAATCTTCTTCATATAGTTTTAAAATTTTTTTCTTTTCCTTATCAACAGCATAAAAATCATGTGTAGATATGTAAGTGTCAACAACTTTAGGCATTCCACCTACAGCAAGATAAGTTCTAAAATTCTTCATTAACGAATGGTGAATACGATTATCAAAAATTTCTCTAGCCTTAAAATGATCAATTATCGTATTCGCTTCATACTCTAAACCGCATGCCCAAAGAAATTCCTCATAATCCATTGGATACATTTGTATAGACTCTTCTTCAGATGGAATCAAAATATCACTTGTATTTTCTTTAATAGAAACTAAAGAACCAGTTTCTAAATAATAATATCGGCCATCAGCAACAAGAGTCTTTATTGCTTGTCTTGCTTTAGGACAAAATTGGACCTCATCAAATATAATTAAACTGCCCTTAGGAAGTGCATTAATTCCTAGAGCTAAAAATAAGTTTTCAAAGAATTTATCAATTCTACTCAAATCATTAAACGCATCAATTACGTTTTTAGATACTGTTGTAAAATCAATAGTTTTATAAAATTGAAACTCATTTGCACCAAAAAATTCAGCGATTTTAGTTTTACCAACTCGCCTTGCTCCTTCTATTAATAAAGCTGAGGTGCCTTTTGATTCATTTTTCCATTTGAGTAATTCTTGATAAATTTTTCTTTTAAACATGTTTAACCTTGAGATAATTTTAACATAAATTTTTAAATTATAAACACCTATTTGCAAAAAGTTAGGTTTGTAAAGTGGCGAAATTTGCAAAAAGTTAGGTTTCTAAAGTGCCAAAATTTGCAAAAAGTTAGGTTTGTAAAGTGGCGAAATTTGCAAAAAGTTAGGTTTTTTATTATGATTATATTAAGAACAATGAGACTTGCAAGAAATTTTGTGTTTGAGTAATTAAAAGTCATAATTTTCTCTTTCATTTAAGCTAAAATTTCAAAGCCTAATTGATATCTTTCTTCTTCGCTTAATTCTGAAATATATTTCTCCTTTTTCTTTGATGCTGTATTGTTATAATCTGCTATACAGGCTGTAAGTACGATAATTTCATTGCTTTCACTATTGAATAGTATTCTGTGATTCGAATATCTCTGAAGGTCTGCATTAAATGATTCAATATAATTTGTTGTTCTTATTGCTTTCCACATACACATTGGAAACTCCAAATATTCAAATAATCCATTTGTAGAAACGATTTTTTTCATTAAATGTGGATATGTAATTTCCCATTTTTTGACGAAGTTATCGAATTCTTCAAATGTTTTTTCTTTGGTTTCTTGATTATAAACATTTCTAAAATCATCGCAAATTTCTGCTCGATCCTTTACTCTTACATTCTGAGAAATGTTTCGTTGAATATGAACAAGACATCTTTGATGTTTGGCATTTGGGAATACTTCTTTTATAGCTTCAGGCATTCCCATCAGACCATCTGTTACAAATATTTTTGGCTCTCCGATACCACGTTCTTTAAGTGTTAATAAAAATTCTTTCCAGGAATGCGCTCCTTCATTTGAAACTGTTACAAAATCAAGAATTTCTTTAACTCCCTTGTCTGTAATGCCCATAACAACTTCAACGCATTCATCAATGACAGTATCACCATATCTAGCATA
>JAQXNS010000126.1 GCA_029098125.1 bacterium | reverse complement strand
CACTAACCCTAACAAATTTTATCCAAATGGTTTTAGTGGAACTGCAATTGTTGATAAAAAATATCTTAGTAACAAGTTTAATAATGGAGAAGAAATAGAAGTTTTAGCTGGAGACATTGATGATACAGAGCATAAAACCGGAGTAATTTTAACTGATTATCTTGTTGATGGATACAATGATTATTATAAAACCAATCTAGAGTACAAAGATTTTATAGGCCAATTTTCACCTAAACATGAAACTTACAGAAAGAGTTTTTATTGCATCGCTGTAATTAAGACTGATTATAAAGAAAAGTACAAAGACTTGTATGATGAATACATAAGAATAAAAAATAATGGTTATTTATATGATGAAGTTTTAAATTTTACACAGAAAAAAGATTATGAAGACTATGTAAATCAGATAGTTAATGGCGAGATAGGAGTTGCATATACATTAAATCAAAACTTTTTAAATGATGTTGAGGAAAATGATGAATATTGTAACATTCTGCTCCTTTGTAATTTATTTTTAAGCCTGGATGAAACTACTATTATCGAACAACTTAGATATGACAATTTTCTCTATGTTCTACCATCTAATGATTTAAATGATAATGAAATAATCATTAATAAAGAATTTGCTAACAAATTAATTTTTGCATTTAATTCATCTGACATAATTGGAAAAGACTTATATGTAACAAAAACTATCAGCAATTATTATTTGAATCAAAAAGAAGATTCAATAAAACTAAAAATAGTTGGAATTAGCAATAACACATTAGTAAATACAGCAACTAAAAACAAGATTAATTCGTTGCATAGAAAAGAAATTGCTCGCATCATTCCTTTAAAAAATATAAATAAAGTAGCAATAAGCAAAATTATCAAGAATGATGTTATAACAATGGATTCAAACTCAAGTGCCTATGGTTTTGTTAATCAAGTAATAACTTTATATCACAATATTTTTCTTTTAGTTAAATTTATATTACTTAGCATGATAACTATTTACCATGTTGTTTATTCTTTGAAATCGATCAAAGATAAACATTACCAAATCGGAGTATTTAAAAGTTTAGGCATAAATAATTCTACGATATCCTTTATTTTTGTTGGAAAAACTATAATTGTAGCTATAGCCACATTATTAATTGTTAGTCTTATAGCTTATCCATTTTTAACTTTAGCGAACCATCTATTAATCTCAAGTTACACCAGCGTTTTTGAATACTCATTTAAAAAGTTAAATGTTTTCTATTTTCATCCAATAATTTTTGTTTTTTATTATCTATTTAATTTGTTGCTTTTCTTTGCAATTAGTTTTATTCCTGTGTTTGTTTTAAGGAAAATCGAGCCAGCAAAAATAGTAAATGATGCTAACGATTAATTAAAAACTTAAAAACCTTTTAACGTTTTACTTAATAATGAAATTAGAATATGGTCTAAATAGTAAAAATAGTCTAAATATTTCATTTTTCCATTACCAAATTGTTTAACTTGTAATATAATTTTTTTCGTGATTGAAATAAGGGGATTAAAAAAGACATATATCAATAAAAACGGAACAAATTCCAGAGGAATTGAGGAATTATCTTTTAAATTGCCTGAAAATGGATTTGTTTTTGTTCTTGGAAAAAGCGGTTCTGGAAAATCGACATTATTAAATCTTTTAGGAGATCTTGATAAACCTACTTCTGGCGATATTTTAGTAAATGGAAAATCTATATATCAATCATCAACAAAAGAAAGAAGAGAATACAAAGCTTCGTTTTGTGGATTTATTTTTCAAGATTACAGATTAATTAACGAATTAAGCGTTAAAGAAAATATACTTCTAGCACTTGATATTATTGGCGATACAGAAAATAAAGAAGATAAATTAAAAGAAGTTCTTCATAAAGTTGATCTTGATGGTTATGAGAATAAAATGGCCAATGAACTTAGCGGAGGCCAAAAACAAAGAGTCGCAATTGCAAGAGCCTTAATTAAAAATCCAAAATTAATTCTTTGTGATGAACCAACAGGAAATCTTGATAAAAATACATCAACTCAAATCTTAAATTTGCTAAAAGAAATCTCAAACGATTGTTTGGTTTTTATGGTTAGTCATGACGAAGCATCAAGTATCGAATATGCAACAAGACGAATAATTTTAGAAGAGGGAAAAATCATAAAAGATCAAATAAGGCCAAAAGGATATAAAAACCACTGCTACATTGAAAACAACACAATTTTCTTGCCATTTAACAAAAAGTTAGAAGATGAAGAAAAAGCACTAATAAACGAAAAAATTAAAAATAAAGAAGATATTCAATTTAAACAAATTGATATTGGATTTAAGGATTTTGATAACTCAATTAGTGATGAAAATATCTCAAAAACCCTGCAGAACTCCACTAAAATTGAAAAAACTATAAAAAATAAACTATTAAAAAGATACTTTAATAAGGGTTTAATTATGTCTTCTTTAAACTCTCTTTTGTTTGCGCTTCTTACTATTTTATTGATTCTTGTTCAAACTTTTTTGTATTTTGATTCATCAAAAATCATTCTTGACAACATCGATTTAGAAAGTCAAAAAAACATAGTTATATCAAAAATGCATAAAGTTGACGACGAAAATCAAATGACAATTTCTGAATTTAATCAACAAGATATTGATTACTTAGTCAATGAAGAAAAATATTATCCTTGCATAAATTATTCTAATTCATTTTCGTCGACTAGTGATTTTACATTGATGTCAAACGGATATAATCGTGGTTCTAAATATATAGCAAATTACAATAAATTTTATAATAATGCTTTTTACTACACAGCCGTTGTTGATGAAGAATTTCTTGCTAAAACTTTTAACGATGGTAATGAGATTGAAGTTTTAGCTGGGCAATTATACGATCCAAAAAATCCAACAGGAATAATTGTTCCAGACTTTTTTATTGATTCAGTTAATGACGAAAAAGGAATCAACATTCCTTACAAAGACTATATAGGTACTTTTTTTAGAGGAACTACTGTAAAAAAATTCTATATAACTGCAATCATTAAAACAAATTATAAGAAAAAATTTGAGAATGTATTGAAAAAATATCAAAAATTGAAAGAAGGAAATTTTGATAAAGATGAATCAGAAAAATTTTTTAGTAGTTCTGAATATGAAGAATATTACAAAAATGTATATAGTGGCGAACTTTCAACAGTTTATACATTAAATAAAAACTTTCTTGAAGATTTAAAAAAAGATGAGAACAATTCTACTAATACGTCAGCACCTTTAGGCGGTTGTTATTTGTATTCTGAATTAGATAAATCTATTTCAAAAAAGATTGAACGCAATCACTTTGGTTATATTAACAATAATTTATCAGATAATGAGATTATTATACCTAAAAGTACAGTTGACATATTTGGCCAAATATTTGGCACAACTCAACTTGTTGGTAAGGAATTAAAACTAGTAAAGAAAGAAAGAAATTCAAATGATGGTAAAATTCTTAAAGAAATTAATGTCGTAATAAAAAAATTAAGTCCATATAACGATTATTATATTAGTAGAAATATTGCAAATTTATTAAGAGAAGCTTCGTATTTTGAGGGTGGTATTGTTGTTCCGCTTGATCAAAATGTTTCTAATCTTCTGCAGGCAGCAAACAATAAAGATTATGATATTTTTGATGTTAATTCTAATATTTATACACTTGTTTATAAAACGCTGGCTCTTTATAGATCAACATTTGAATTAGTTCAATATATCGTAATTGGCCTTCTTCTTATCTACTTTTGCTTTAATAGTGTTAAAACAATAAAAGAAAATCGATATCAAATTGGTGTTTTTAAATCATTAGGAATGGATGATTTTACTATTTCTTACATTTTTAGTGGAAAAAATTTGATTTTTAGTTTCATTTCAATCATCTTG
>JAQXNS010000125.1 GCA_029098125.1 bacterium | reverse complement strand
TCTTTATAAATAAAACTTCTTATCTTTTTTTCCATAAAATCACCACTTAGATAATACCACAAAAAAAGCATTTTCGTGCTTGATTTAAGTACAAAAACGCCAATTTTAACAATTTTCTAAATTTTTTCGAATTTATTTTTTATTATAAACGCTAAATCAAAATAAAATTTTACAATTTCGTTTAAATTTGAATCAGGAGATGAACATCAAAATGGAAAAAATTAGTAGATAAACGAGAAGAAATTAAATTCAATTTAAGCTTCTAATGTGCAACTTTAAGAGAATACTTGCGAAATTGTTGCCTACTATTTTAAAGAGATAATTTATCAAATTAACCCTTCACATAAGAATTTTATAGAAAGTGCTAGGAATATTGCAGCGCTAATAAATGGAGCAATTTTTTGTATTTTTGAACCGATAACTTTTCCAAGAATTGTTGCTAGTAGACTTAAAACAAAAGTAGTTATTCCAACCACAGAAAAAGTTACCATAGCATCAATTAATGGTAGCGACAAATAAATAAAACCGATGGATAAAGCATCAATTGATGTGGCGATAGATTGAAATATGATTTCTAAAAATCCTATCTTTTTTGCTTTATTTTGTACAATTTTATCGTCCTTTTTTGCTTCTTTAATGTCTTTAATCGCTTCAATAATAGTTTTTAAAGCTAGTAAAAACATGACGGCACAAGCAATAAATGGGATGTAATTTAGCAAGGTATCTTTAAGTGCAAAACCTAAAAAATATCCGATAATAGCCATTCCGGCTTGAAAAATACCAAAAGATAAGGCAATCGAAATTGCCTTTGTATATTTTAAATTTTGTTCTTTTATTCCATCGCTTGCTCCTGCGCACATGGTATCTACAGCCATAGATGCACCAAGAGCAATCATCTCAATAAAATTCATTTAACGAGTTAATATGCCTTTGCAAAATATACAACATACTTTGCTTTTTTACCACAGATTGGACACACGTCGTCAAATTCTACTTGATCGAATGGCATACATCTTGCTGTTGCATTAGTGTCTTCTTTGAATTTGTCTTCACAAGCTCTGTCTCCACACCACATCATTTTGCAGTAACCACCATTATTAACGATTTCTTTAGCTTCTTCATAACTATGAGCTTCTTTAATATGAGCCATTAAGTGTTTTAAAGCGGCGTTATACATTTCTTTGTGAACTTTTTCTAACAAACTAGTAATTGTAGATTCGATTTCGTCAAGGGAATATTTTTCTTTTGTTCCATCGTTTCTTTTGCAAATCATGCAAGAATTATTTGCTAAATCTTTTGGTCCAATTTCAAGGCGTAAAGGGATGCCTTTCATTTCGTATTCTGAGAATTTCCAACCTGGAGTTTTGTCGCTATCATCTAATTTAACTCTAATTCCAGCTTCTTCAAGTTTTGCTTTAATTTCTCTAGTTTTTTCTAAAACACCTGGTTCGTTCATTTTGATTGGAATAATTACAACTTGAATAGGAGCAACATATGGAGGTAAAACTAATCCATTGTCATCACCATGAACCATAATAATTGAACCTAAAAGACGTGTTGATACACCCCAACTTGTTTGATAAGGGGTTTTGATTTTTCCGTCTTTGTCTAAATATTGAATATTGAAAGCACGAGCAAAACCATCACCAAAATAATGTGTCGTTCCGCTCTGCAAAGCTTTTCCATCATGCATTAAAGCTTCAATTGAGTATGTTTCAAGAGCACCAGCGAATTTTTCTTTTTCAGTTTTTCTACCTTTAACAAAAGGGATAGCAAGTAAATCTCTACCCATTTTGTCATAAATATCAAGCATTCTTAATGTTTCTTGCTTTGCTTCAGCCTCAGTTGCATGCATTGTATGGCCTTCTTGCCATAAAAATTCACTACCTCTTAAAAATGGTCTTGTAGTTTTTTCCCATCTAACAACTGAACACCATTGATTATAAAGTTTTGGTAAATCCCTATAACTTTTAATAATGTGAGAATAATGTTCGCAGAATAAGCATTCGCTTGTTGGACGAATAATTAATCTATCTTGAAGTTCTGTTTGTCCACCAATAGTAGCAACTAAGCATTCTGGTGCAAATCCACTAATGTGATCTTTTTCTCTTTGAAATAAAGATTCATTGATTACCATAGGAAGATAAACATTTTCATGACCAGTTTTTTTGAATTCTTTATTCAAATAATTTTGGATTTCTTCCCAAATTGCATAACCGTAAGGCCTATAAATAATAAAACCTTTAACTTCAGAGTAGTCCATTAACTCTGCTTTTTTGCAGACATCAGTGTACCATTGCGCAAAATCTTCATCTCTACTTGTAATTGATTTGTTTTTTATATTCATAATAACCCCTATTTTTTATACATATTAAGTAATTTTTTGGAATTCTTTTTGCTGATTCCAAGTGGCATTTGACTCTCTTCGTTGATTACATTTGAGGCAAAAAGAGAAATACCAGTTTTAAGTAACGCTTCAACTTCAGCCCAACTGTTTGTATTTATACTTACAACCGGTTTGTTAAATGAAGCTAATTTATCTATCAATCCGTAAGCATTAAGATACTCACGGCTATCCATTTTAACATTATTATTCAGCTTTGCATCAACCAAATATCCATCAAAAGCTTCAAAAGATGCATTTTTTAATATAAAGTCACCTCTTTTAATTTGTAAATAAAATTCAAAACCTTTTTCTTGTAAATTCAAGATGTCCTTGAAAACATCTTTGTCATGTTCTTTTTCTGCAATTTCTTGTGAATTTATTACAAAAGCGAAATTAACAGTATCAACGTTTGACATTCTAGAAATACTTCTTGAAATAAAGCCAAGTTCATCAAGAACAATCGGGTAATATAACTTTGAAGTTATATTTTCTCTTTGATTTATGTAAGTCGGGATAGTCTTTTTTGCAATTAATGAAGACAATTCTTTATTAAGACTATTTTTTGTCGCGTACTTTCTAGCGTCTGTAATGTTTTCAAATGCAGATTTTATCGGAACCGGTCGTGCAATATAGCCATTTAAAAGGACGCGGACTTTTGCAACCTTATAAACAGGTAAAAACATAATATCAATTAAAGAATTTTTAATTAATTTTGAAATTTCAAGGTTATATGAATCCTCAATATTATCTTTAAATCCATTATCGTTACGATATACGCCTGTAGATTTTTTATCTTCTCTTAAAAGTTTGATTAAATTATTTAAAGTTTCAATGTTTTTATCAAAATTATTTGAAAGTAATGAACATTTAGCAGCAACTAAAGATAAATGGTTAGTTGAAAAAGTACCCATTGTTTCAAAAATCTTGCGAAATTTCTTTTCTAAAATAATCAAAAGACGTTCAAGTCTATAATTTGTTTCATATTTTGTCTTTTTTAATGCTAAATAAATTTCATATGGATTATCGTCTTTAAAAAAGATGAAAGCCTCATTTGGTACAAAATGTTTTATGGAATTTTCTCTTTTATAAATCTCATTTAAAACAACATATTGGAAAAAATATGGATTATAAGGAATGTGTAAATTATTAAATCTATCAAATTTAATTTCCATTATGACTCCATGAGTAAACAAACCTCTAGAAAATAAACGTTTCACTTCATCATATGAATAAAGTTCTTTGTGTTCTAAAGATTTTTTGTTGTTGTTATAAAGCGATGGCAAAAAACGAAATTCAACAACATGAGTATAAACTATTTCTTCTTTTTTATTTGCGCCAGTTGCCCAAAAACAAATTCTGGATATTTTTGTTTTCTTTAAATTTTGGTTGTTTCGATTTTTTAAAATTGCAGCATCACTTAAAAATACTGAAACAGGATTTGTATCTAAATTTGAAGAAATCAAAACTTCTTTAAGCCAGTTGTCAATCTTGCTTCTCTCAGGATATGGGAAATAATTTAAAAATTGTTCGAAAGAAATTTCTTTTCTCTCGTTTAAATCTGAAAAATAAGTGATACTAACTTTTTTCTCTGCATAATTAAAAATTACGCTGGCTTGTTTTTCTAGATTATTCAAATATTTATTTTTTGTCCTCTTAAAATAGAAATAAATAATGATAGCAAAGACAGATAATAAAAGAACTATTACAAGCAAACAAAAAAGAACAAGGATGAGTGTCCTATCATTTTTGTTCGCAATATCAAAAAATATGAAAAGTTCTTTCTCCATAATTTAGTATTATATACTAAATTTTAGTGCATATAAAGTGATTGAATTTAAATAAATATAAAAATGTATAATTGTTCTTAAATCTCTCAAAAACCCTGCAAAACCCCACTAAAATTAAAAAAATCGGACAATGTCCGACTTTTTTAATTAGTAAATTTTATTATAATGTTGAGCCGTAATCACAGACGATAACTTGTCCTGTAATTGGTCTTGAATCATCACTTGCTAAGAATAAACAAACTTTAGCAACATCGTCTGGCATACATGGTTGTACACGTAAATCAGCGTGTTTGCTCATTTGTGTCATCATATCAACATCAAGTGTTTTAGGATCTGTTGTCATTGTCATAGGTGTTACAATTGTGCTTGGGCAAACTGAATTGCAGCGAATTCCTTTACCAGCAAAACGTAAAGCTGTGTGTTTAGTTAAACCAATGACAGCAGCTTTTGATGTAACATAGGCTGCACCGCCACAACCAAAATGTCCAGCTACTGAATCGAGGTTAATGATTGATCCTGTTCCTTTTTCAGCCATAATTTTTGCACATTCTCTTGAACAAAAAATTGTACCTTTTGTATTGATTGAAAAAACTCTATCAACATCTTCTGCTAAGCAACGATCGATTGGCTTTAAACCAGCTTCAAGAACACCTGCATTGTTTAATAAGACATCAACTGTTCCGAACTCTTCAACAACTTTTTTGACAAGAGCAATAACTTCTTCTTCTTTTGAAACATCGCATTTAACTGCTAAAACTGTTCCACCCATTGATCTGATTTTATTAGCTTCTTCATCTAATTTATCTTGTCTTCTTGCTGTAATTACAACTTTTGCACCTTCTTTTGCAAAAAGTTCAGCTGCAGCTGCACCAACACCTGAATTTGAACCAGTGATAATACAGACTTTTCCATCTAATCTTCCCATTTTATTCTCCTTTTTTTAATGCGAACAATAATAATATATAGAAAATTTAAAAGAATATAAATAAAAATACTTAGATGTTATGGTTCGTAATGAGATGAAAAGTACATCAAAATGCTTTAGTCTTAACCTTCATTATCTTTATAAAAAAAGCCTGATACATTAAATTTGTTGTACCAAGCTATTGATTTCTTTCTGGTGGAGATGCGGAGAGTCGAACTCCGGTCCACATATCCCCTACATAGACCACTACAGTTTAGCAAGTATTTAAATTTCATGGCTTATCAATACTTACAAACTTTACACCACTAGATTATTTCTTTCTTATCTATAATATAATCATCAAATAAATAATATCTCTTAATTATAAGAAGCAATTAACTACTAAGAGAAAATAGCTAACGCCCCACGCTATCTCAAATATTAGAGAACTGAACTAAGCAGCAAATGCGTAATTGTAATTTCTGTTGCCAGATATTGTTTAAAGTGATTAGGTCACAACTCCACTGCAATCTATGCCCAAGAATACATGTCGAAACCAGAACATCCCCAGGTGTATAAAGTATAAACATTTAAAAATAAAAGTCAATCTTTGAATAGAAAAAACAGAAAAAATTTCAAAAAAGCCTGCAAAACTCAACTATTTTTGTAAAAATTTGGAAAAGTTATAAGGAAAAAGTCTTCTTTTTATTTATTTTATTTGTACTCAAATCTTTAATAGTATATACTATTAAAAGCAAATTTGAGGTAAAGAAATGAGTAAAAACAAAGCTAAGATTATTAAACCAAAAAAGAAATTTACTATCAGACCATTGATTCCATTTTTTAGAACTTTATATAAAAACGATGCTATAGTTAGTGTTGCTACATCAACAAAATGGTTTTGGTCCATTATTTTGTTTGTTCTTTCAGCAATCATCAGTGTTATTCCAATCACTGTCCAAACAAGTCAAACACAAGGAAACACTTACATTAATGGCGGTGTCAGTGATGCTTTTTGCTATGGTCTTGATGATTATGTAAATAATTCAACAGATGAACAAAGCATTATCTTTACAAAAGACGGTCTTTTAGATGGTGCAACAAAAAATTCTCAAAAATACAATAAATTTTATATGAAAGGTGACGCTTCAAAGAACGTTTATAAACCTATTTTTTCATACGAAAGAAATGGATCAAATATGCTAGATATTTATGTCGTTTCAGATGGCATTGAAGATTTAAATGTTGTAATCGAAAATATCACAAATAGCAACACAAATTATGGTGATGCAACCGAAGCAGAAGACATGGGGCTTAAAGAATCTTTAGAAAACTTAAAATATACAAGAACAAGTTCATTTATTTTATTTACAAGAAATGCTGTTTATTCAAGAACATATAAATCAAGCACTGCATCAACTTCATTAAGTGGCAATTTTAATCATTTGGTTGAAGCTTTCCCTTCTCTTGAAGGCAGAAATACTTTCAGTCTAAAAGATGTTTTAACAAATAATGTTACAACAACTGCTTCTATTTCAGAAAAACAAGATGCTTATCTTGATAATTTTAAAAAATTTAGCGACTATGCATATATAGATCAAAGAACAAAACAAACTTGGGTTTCTTTTGGAATTTATATTGGCATCAATGGTGGCTTGATGTTGATTATGGGTTTAGTTACATTCTTAATGACTAGAGGTAAAAATAATCCTAATAAATCAATTAAATTCCTTGAATGTTTCTCAATGGCATTCTGGGCAGGTTTATCACCAGCAGTGTTATCATTAATTTTAGGTTTCTTGGTTCCATCATTTGGAATGATGACATTCTTAATGTTCTACTCATTCAGAATTATGTTCCTATCAATGAGACATTTAAGACCAGCTTATTAATGAAAAGAGCACCGCGCGGTGCTCTTTTTTAATCTTTCCAATCGCTTTCAGGATTTGATTTATTATCAAAACCTATTTTTAGCTCTCCCATTATGTCACTTAATTCACGATATATATAATCATCTAAATAAACGACAGGATTATCAAAATCAGCTGTAAAAATTACTTTTTTGTTTCTTTTTACTGCATTTTCGATATGTTTTAAAATATCCTCGTATTTATCTAAAAAATGATCTTTTGCATATTCTAATTGAGTATAAAAATTTGGTTCAACAAAGAACATTTCCCCAGTTTCTAATTCATATTTATTAATGTGAGGATATCTTGCATCTACAACTTTCTTGTATTTTTCAAATTCTTTCATTTCCATAAATTTCTCCTTAATGATGATAACTTTCGTTATTTATAATTTTAAATCCTCGATAGATTTGTTCTAACAAAATGACTCTTGTCATTTGGTGAGTAAATGTCATTTTAGAAAGACAAATTTTATCTTTTGCAATATTTCTAAGTTCATTCCCAAGACCAAGTGTCCCTCCTATTATAAAGGATATAGGAGATGTACCGCTATCTAAATGTCGTTTTATATATTCTGAAAAATCTTCACTTGAATATTCTTTTCCATGAAGATCAACTAAGATTACGTATTCTCCAGGTTTTATCTTCTTTAAAATATGATTTGCTTCTTCATTTAGTATTGCTTCTATTGAACCATTTTGAATTTTTGATTCTGGAGTTTCAATAATTTCTACTTTTGCAAATCTAGATAGCCTTTTTAAATATTCATTGATAGCATCTCTATAAAATTTTTCTTTTATAGTTCCAACTGCATAAACATTAATTTTTAACATAGATTGTTTTCTCTCTTTGAGACAAAGTGTCTAATTTTATGCCATCAATTGATACACCAAGTTTATTAAATACTTCATAATAAGTATCTAAAGCTAATTCAGGAGTGTTGCATTCTTCACTTAAATGCGCCAAATAAATTGCTTCTGTATTATTTCCAATCAATTCAGCCATATAATGAGCACTTAATATATTTGATAAATGACCTTTTGGACCATAAATTCGATCAATTAAGAAGTGAGGTCTTCCAGAATTAAAAAGCATATCTTCGTCATGATTACTTTCAAAAATATACACATTTGCATTTCTAATAGATTTGATTGTTTTTTGAGATAAAGTTCCAGTATCTGTTATGTAAACAATTACATAATTTGAACTATGTTCAATTTTAAACCCACATGGGGTAAGAGTGTCGTGACTTGTTTTAATTGGGGTGACTTTAAAATCACCAAATTGATATGAAATATTTAATTTCATAACATTAAAAGTGCCTTTCTCTAATGTTTTAGATAAGGCATATTTTTTAGATGCTTCGAAGTTTTCTTCACCTAATATGTGATCTTTATGTGAATGTGTAAAAAGTACAAAATCAATATCTGAAATTGATAGATTTTCAGAACTTAACATGGATTCTGCGGCTTTTTTTGAAAATCCACAATCAATTACAAGTCTAGTTTTGCCATCTTCGATTAATGTAAAATTACCTTTTGAGCCGCTAGCAAAATTTACAATTCTAATCATCGTCTATACTTGAAGATGGTCCTTGATTTGTATATTGTTTAAGTTTCTGATATGACTCATTTGAAGAAGGTGAGAAGAATTTTCCATAATTTTTGTTGAAAAACAATTCAACAGTTCCAACTTTTCCACTTCTAGCTTTTGCAACTAATACTTCTACAACATCGGCTTGATTTGGATTAGATTGAACTTGTTGATCTTCTTCGTTAGCGTTTTTCTTGCCTCCAATATTAATTCCTTGATCTTTATAATATTGTGGACGATATAAAAACATAACTTTATCAGCATCTTGTTCAATAGCACCACTACTACGTAAGTCGCTAAGTTGTGGTTTATGATTATCTCTACTTTCAGTTTGACGATTTAATTGTGCTAGACACAAAACTGGACATTGTAATTCACCAGCAATAACTTTTAATCTACGTGAAAATGATGCAATTTTTGCTTGTTCATTATCTTTAAAAATATTTTTTGGATCATTAATTAAACCAATGTAATCAACAACAATTAAAGCAATATCTCCTTTTGCTTCTTTTAACTTTCTCGATTTTAAAACAATATCATCAATTGAAGAAGAACTGCTGTCATCAATATAAATAGGAACATCAGCAAGTTCGTTTTCTGTTTCTTTAAGTTTTAATCTTTCATCGCGAGATAAAATTCCTTTTTGGATATTATCGCTATAAATTCCACTTCTCATAGCAAAAAATCTCTTTAAAATTTGTTCATTTGACATTTCAAGAGAGAAAATTGCAACAGGACGATTTGTTTTGCTTGCTGCATTGTATGCGATATTTAAAGCAAATGCTGATTTTCCAACAGCAGGTCTAGCAGCTAAAATTACTAATTCATTTTTTCCTAAACCATTAATTAAAGTATCAAGATGTGAATATCCTGTTGGTAATCCAGTGATTGAATCAGAACTTCCATGACTTGTTTGAATTTTTTCTCCAACTACTCTTGCTGATTCTTTAATCGAAACAAAATCACTGACTCGTCTATGCTCTGTAATTGAATTTACTCTTGATTCGCATTCAGCAACGAAACTATTGATATCTGTGATTTCTTTACTTTCATAATCGTTTTCAATTTTGCCAATTTCTAGTAATAATTTTCTTAGCAAAGTTTTGTCTTGAAGATTTTTTATATAAAAATCTACGTTAGAAAATGAAGTTGCACGCATTGCAAGTTGCATTAAATAATCAACTCCGCCAACAGAATCACTCTCTTTCATAGTTTCAAGTTGAGAAATAACAGTGGTAATATCAATTGGTTTTCCGGCATCATAAATGATTCTCATTGCTCTAAAAATTATTCTATTTTTAAAGTTTGCAGCGTAAAAATCATCCTCATCTAGAGAAACGACGATATTTGACGCGCTTTTTTGATCCATTAAAGCAATGCCAAGTACGGTTTGTTCGCTTATTTCATCAATAGGTAAATTCTTAACCATATTATTCTTCGCTTATATGAACTCTAATAGTTCCAATTACACCTTTATAAAGTTCGATTTTAAGATTTGTATAACCAAAAGCGTTCATTGGATATTTATCAACGAATTTTCTTTTATCAATTGAAATCCCATATTTATCTTTTAAATCTTTTTCAACTTCTTTTGTTGAAATACTACCAGCAGGTGTTTTATCTTTATGAGCTTTTAATTTGTATTCAAGAACGATACTTTCAAGTTTTACTTTTGCTTCTAAAGCGGCATTTTTTAAATCTTCTTGTTTTTTTGCTTCGATTTCGTTTTCTTTCTTTAAAGTAGCTAAACTTTCTTCAGTTTTTTTAACAACTAATTTCCTAGGAATAAGAAAATTTTGAGCATATCCATCTGCAACAGTTTTAGTTTCACCTTTTTTGCCTAAACCTTTAACATCTTTCAATAAAATTACTTCCATTATTTATCTTCTCCTTTCTCTTTTATATCTCTTGCACTACTTAAATTATTAGTTAGATTTTCTAATAAAATTTCTTCAACTTGTTTAACAGTTTTTTCTTTAAAATAACAGCCTGCTTGGGAGAAATGGCCGCCGCCACCCATTTTTTCACATAGAATTTGAACATTGATGGTTCCATCACTTCTTGCACTAATGCTTACTCCATTATCGTCAGTTCTTCCAATAACAAAGCAAGAATTAACTCCTTTTAGTTGCATACAAGTATTAGCAACTTTAGCTAGAGTAGATTTTTCGAATTCATCTTCTTCAGGACATTTACAGTAAACAACACCATAAGATTGAGCCTTCATTGTATCGACAATTTTATTAATTAATGTATATTCTTCATATTCATCTTTTAATAAATCATCAGCTTTTGCATTATCAGCGCCATACTCTTTTAAAATCATACTTGCTTCAAAAGTTCTTAAACCGACAGTTTTTGCTTTATAAAATCCTGTATCCAAGAAAATTCCGCTTAACATAATAGTTGCATACTTTGGATCGAGCGGAATTTTTGCTCTTTCAGTGTGATATTTAAGAATTTCAGCTAATAATTCGCTAGCTGAAGAACTGGATGTGTCAATATAATTCAAAACTGGATGATCTATGAATTCTTCAGCACGTCTATGATGGTCAATAACGACAACTTTATCAACTAAATCTAAAATATCACTACACATTACTAAACTTGGTTTAGAAGTATCAACAACAATAACTAAAGTTCCTGCTTTAGTTTTATCGCAAGCTTCTTTTGGAGAAATAAATGTTTTTTGGAATTCTTCCCTCATAAACATACTTGAAGCTGCAACTCTAGTTTTTCTTTCTGTTAATTTGTGATCATAAATGATAAAAGCTGGTTTTTCGCAAAAATCACACAAAGCTTTTGCGCCCAAACAACTTCCCAAAGCATCCATATCTAAATCACGATGACCCATGATAAAGACATTTGTACTTCTTTTAATAAGCGAAATTAACGAATCAGAGAAAACTCTAATTTTAACTTTATTAACATTTTCAACAGCTTCAGTTTTTCCACCAAAAAATTCAATTTCATTATTATATTTTGCAACAACAGCTTGGTCACCGCCTCTTGACATTGCTAAAGAAATTGCATTTGAAGCCATTTCATTTAATTTATTAACATCAGGGAACGAACAAGCAAAGCCGATTGATAAAGTTGGCTTAATATCGTCACGATATTCCATATTTCTAACTTTATCTAATAATGAAAATTTATCTTTCATGACTTTTTCTAAAGACGAATAAGAACAAACAGCGATGTAAGAATCGCTTTTTAAAGATCTAAGTAAGATACCAAATTCTTTTGCATACTCAGCAATTTCGCTCTTAGCCTTAACTATTGAATCATTATTATCTTCGTTAATTGAAATAATCTCGTTGTAATTATCAATATTAATGAAACCAATACATGTAGCTCTGTCAACAACTGCCTTTGATAAATTTTCAATTTCAGTATCGTCTTTAAAAATAAAAACACCAGCAGAGCGAAGATACTTTACTGAATAAATTGCACCTTGTTTTGATATTTTTATTGTCTTTTTTTCGTCTTTATCGATAAAATCTCTTAACTTTTCATCCCATTCATAAATATTGAGGCCAATCATCTCTTTTTCAATTTCTCTAAAAAGTTCACTTGCGTAAATGATTGTTCCGTTTATATTTACAATTAAAAACCCAATTTTTCCAAATAAATAAGCGTCTTGAAGATCAGTGCCAATAATATCTGTGATATCAGCATCGACATCATTGCCTTTTTTAAGTACATAAAAACAAACGCTAAAAAGATAAATTATATTAACGAAAACAAAAGCAAAAAAAACAACAATTACCCATGGCCATTCAATATATTTTTGGACATCAAAAAAATCAATCATATAGACGGTGAATAAAGCGCCTAAAATGAGTATCTCAATAATCAAAATAATCGATGACGTAATAAATAATTTTTTAACCTTCTTTTTCATACGTTTTTATATTATACCTTATTTCTAAATATTTAGAAATAAAGCATTAATTTTTTACATCACAAAATGAATCAAAAATCATTTTTGAGTTGATTTATCTATCCTCAAATTTGAATTTCGTCAAAAAATATTATCTAAATTTACAATTGTTTGACATCTGTTTTTATCTAAAAAATCTCAAAAACCCTGCAGAACTCAACTATTTTTGTAAAAACGATGTATTTATTATTATAAAACCATACATTAAAATTAATAAAAAGACATTCTTCATTAGAATGGTATTATATGATCTTTTATATTTTCTTTTATAATAATTGTTGATTTCAAAAAATTATAAAAGGCATGATACCTAACGAAGTCATATATCATGCCAATTATAATTTTATTTACTTTTAATTATCTCAATTTACCTGTGTCTACTTGACAAGGGCCAGTTCATTTTTCACAGCCACTAATTCTTATTTATTTTTTTAAAAACTTATCAATTGTAGTTAATACCTCATTTATATCAATTGGTTTTGATATAAAGCCATTCATACCAACTTCAAATGCTTCATCTCTATCTTCAGAGAAAGCATTTGCAGTCATTGCAATAATAGGAATATTAGCCTTATATGCATCATCTAACTTTCTAATATTTTTTGTAGTTTCATAACCATTCATTATTGGCATTTGAATGTCCATTAATATTAAATCAATATCTCCAGTTTTTGAATTAATTACTGTATTTAATGCTTCTTGACCATTTGTTGCACAAATAACATTAAATCCTGATGAACATAATAATTCATTAGCTATTTCAATGTTTAAATCATTATCTTCTACTAATAATATAGTCTTATTATTATTTGCTTTATTTGTTGTAATACTATTATTGCCACTTGTATGGTTAGTTGACAAAGTCAACGCAATAGTTCCTGCAAAAAAAGGCTAATTTCCCTTAAAAATTCTGATTTTGCAAAAAAATGACAAACTATGTAAGAAATGCACCCAAAAATCGCCAATTTTTATTGCAATAACTTTGTCCTTTGATTTGTTGATGAAGATAATTTATTCATTTGATATAATAAATTGCATGACAAAAGGGATTATCAAATTTGTATGGCTAACAAATTTGATAAATTTTTCGAATAAGTTTGTCCCTGTTGTTGTTTCTTTTTTTAGAGAAGACTTGGTGTTAAATTAACATTTTCTGGTTTGATTTTTTTAATATTAATTTTAGTTACCACTTCTTCTCCGAATTGTTTAGTAAAGAGTTCGTATGGTGTTTTTC
>JAQXNS010000124.1 GCA_029098125.1 bacterium | reverse complement strand
TTTAAGATATTAGTTGTTGCTAAATTGTAACTCGTATAATTTATAATAATAACCTTTGTTTTTCAAAAGATCTTGGTGGCTACCGCTTTCAATGATTTTTCCATCTTGTAATACAAAAATTTTATCGCAATGTTGAATAGTCGAAAATCGATGGGCAACAATTAACATTGTTCCAATCGATTTAATTTTTTCTAGAGATTCTTAAATAATTGATTCAGTTTCAGTATCAATATTTGCTGTTGCCTCATCAAGTATCAAAATTTGAGGTTTTGCAAGGACAGTTCGAGCAAAAGAAAGCAGTTGTCTTTCACCACTTGAGAAGTTTTCACCTCTTTCAATTACAACTTCTTCATATTTCTTTGGTAACTTTTCAATAAAATAAGAAGCATTTACATAATCTGCTACTTTTTTAATTTCTTCATCAGAAAAACTTTCATCATTGAGGGTGATATTTTCTTTAATTGTACCGCTAAAAAGGAAAACATCTTGCAACATCTGACCTATCGCCTTACGTAGAGACTTTATTTTTATGTGTTTGATATTTATATCATCAATTAAAATTTCGCCACTATTTATTTCATAGTTTCTAACAATAAGACTTAAAATTGTAGTTTTTCCTGCACCAGTTGCCCCAACAAAAGCTACACTTTCTTTTGGGTTAACTACGAATGAAACATTTTTAAGAATATAATTATCATTTTCATAGGCAAAATATACATTTCTAAATTCAATCTTTCCTTCAAAATGATCAATTTCAATTGCGTCTTCTTCATCTAAAACTTCAGGATTAATATCTAAAAGAACAAACAATTTCTCAAGTGCAGTTAAAGAGCGTTGTAAATCATTTAATTTATCAGCTAATTCTTGTACAGGATTGAAAAAACGAGAAAGTAAGAAATAGAAAGAAACTATTTCTGAACTGGATAAACCCAAAATAACGCCAAACATGAAAGTTGATGCAATTGCTAAATAAAACAAAAAGTTCATTAATGGGCGATAAAGTGCAAAAACTTTTGTTACAGCCACTCTATTTTTCTTTAATTCCTTGTTATAGAAATCAAATTCAGCTTTTTTGTCTTTTTCTTTATTAAATGCCTGAATGATTTTCATTCCAGAGATATTTTCACTTAAAAAAGTATTTAGTCTTGAAATGGAATTTCTTTCTTTTTTAAACACTTTTTTAATTATTCTTTCAAAAATATAAGAAAGTACAAAAACGATCACTATTATTATTAATAGGATAGCTGATAAAAGTGGTGAAATATAAAGCATAACACCAAAAACACCAACAATTGTTAATATATTCGTGATCATTTTTACAAAGACACTAGTAAATAAATCACTAACTGAAGTTGTATAATTTGCAACTCGAGTTACAAGACTTCCAACAGGCATATGATTTAATTGACTAGAAGAAAGTTCTAAAACATGTTCATATACTTCCATTCTTAACTTATAAATAATTCTTTGTCCTGCTTTTTGAAGAATCATCGTCTCAAAATATAAGAAAATTTGATTTAAAAAATTAAGAATAAAATAGACAATTACTAAAAATATGATGTATTCAAGATTAATTTGATCACTTTTTAAGTTTTTTGTAATCTCACCAATAAAAAGTGGGAGAGCAACACTCAAAACAACATTAAAAATTATGAAAACAAATGTCAAAATAAAAGTCTTCATTTCAGGCTTAATGTACCCAAACGATCTTTTAATCATTGAAAAAGTAGGAAGATGTTTATCTAAAAGTATGTTTTCTTCTTTTTCCATAAACTAACTCCTCCCGCTTACTTCATCTTCAAGTTTTTGAAGATAAACCATTTTTTGATAAGTTGGAGATATTTTTTCAAGATTTTGAGGAGTGTCAAAAGCTTCAAGTTCTCCATCATTTAAAACGATAATTTTATCAAATGTTTTTACAGTTGAAACCCTACTTGCAATTACAATTGTGGTTTTTCCTTTTCTAAATTCTTTAATATTTGAAATTATTTCTTCTTCAGTTTTAAAATCTACTGCACTAACCGAATCATCCATCATCATAATTGGTGCATTTTTTATGAAAGCACGAGCAATTGAAATTCTTTGCTTTTGCCCACCAGAAAGAGTTACACCACGTTCACCACTTATAGTTTCATATCCGTTTTTGAACGTCGAAATATTATCATCGACACTTGAAAATTTGCATGAATCAATAATTTCTTCAATTTTTGCATCTTTTTTTCCAAAAGCAACATTATTTTTGATTGAATCGCTGAATAAAAAATTATCTTGAGGAACAAAACCAATGCA
>JAQXNS010000123.1 GCA_029098125.1 bacterium | reverse complement strand
TGATGTCTTTGCAACTTGCAAGAATTACTTCTCCATCAGTTTGCTTTGATAAATAAACAACTAAACCAAGAGCAAAGTCTAGTGTTTCGTCATCTAAATCTTTTTTAAAGATAATAACGTGATTGCCATGATTGTTTTTAATATGTAAAAAATAATCATTTTTGCTAGCTTTATTAAATGTAAGTTCATTATTTTGAGTAGAATTCTTTCCAAAACCAATTTTTGTATCTTTAAATACAACAAAATATGGATGATGAGCATTTTTTAAATATTTAGGCTTAATATTTTTAGGAATTTTTATAATGTCTTTTTTAATTAATTCATCAATTATTTCTTTAAAATCATCATCATTTAAATAATCAACGCTTGATAAAACTGATTTTATGTAGTCAATTTCATTTTGAGTATTTTTAATTTGTTCGATAGTTGATTGAATGGTGGCTTTGGATTTTTTATAAATTTTATAAAATCTTTGAAGATTTTCACTTGGTGAATACATTTCATTTAACAAAATAGTTTCACCTGCAAATTCAAAGGACTTATCACCACGTTTGACTTCATCAAGAACGCACAAAAGCGCGTCAGCGTAGGACTTGTAAATTAAATTTTGCTCAGCTTTTTCTTTATCTTCGTTAATTTTTACGACTTTTTTCTCTAAACTTTTAAGCTTTCTTTTTAGATTCAGAGTCACATCTTTGTAGGTTGATAAAAGATGACGTCTTTCAATTGCATTGAAGTATTCATTTTCATCTATAGTATCTTTTTCTTTAACTTCTTTTTCAAATGGGGCTTTTGTTGGTGGTTCATAAATTGCATTTTTTATTATTGGGTGCTTTGTATCGATACCTTTAAAACGAAAAGCTTCATCAACTTTCCCGTCAACGAGCAAAATTAAATTTGAGTTACTTTTGAAGATTTCAAAAATTAATTTATAGCGAATTTTATCGTAAGTATCAGTGGTCTTTAAAAAGTCTAAAGCCAAAATATTGTCATTATTATATATTGATGCACCTAAAAAATATGAGTTTTGAAGTTTTGTTTTTAATTTTAAGTAAAATGAGTTACTTTCATTAAACAAATATTTTTTATTTGTCAGGGTTAAAAAAGGATTTTTTATATTTAATGAAAGCAAAATAGAGTTTGATCGTGGTTTTGAAAAACTGAAAAGATAATCGTATTCACTTAAGCATGAAATCCTGTTTAGATACGAATTTTTCAACTCAGTGTTAATTTTATTAATGTTTTCTTGTAATTTTTCAATAATTTTCATACTTAATATTATAATAATTGCTTTAAATTTTTGAAATCTTTATAATTCAATACTAATATGAATGGATTACTTATTATTTTAAGCGGGCCAAGTGGAGTTGGGAAAGGAACTGTACGTAAAGTACTTGTTCAAGATGAGTCTTTAAATCTTGCTTATTCCATTTCGATGACAACACGCGGACCAAGAAACGGGGAAGTCGAAGGTAAAGATTATTTCTTTGTAACAAAAGAAAAATTTCTTGAAGCACTTCAAAAAAATGAACTTTTGGAACATGCTAGATTTGTCGATAACTATTATGGAACACCAAAAGATTATGTTCAAAAACTTCGTGAACAAGGCAAAAATGTTATTCTAGAAATTGAAACTAATGGCGCAAGAGAAGTAATTGAAAAAACAAAAGGCGATAAAGGCGTTATTTCGATTTTTATTATGCCACCTTCATTTGAAGAATTAAGATCAAGAATCGAAAAACGTAAAACCGAACCAGAAAGAATTATCAATGAAAGACTTGAAAAAGCCAAAAAAGAAATCGGAATAAAAGATTTCTACCAATATAGTGTTACCAACAATACTCCAGAACAATGTGCTGAAGATATTAAAAAAATTATCGTTGAACACTTGAAATAGATGTTTATTGTTAAGGTTTTAACTCAAAATATTGCATATACTCTCGATAGAGAGTTCTTTTATTTGTCTAATGAAAAAGTTGAAATTGGTGTTCGTGTTGAAATTACTTTTAACAGACGAACTCTTTATGGCTTTGTTTTAAGCATTGAAGAAACTGAAAAAAGTCAAAAAGATTTAGAAGAAGATACAGGTTATAAATTGAGATTCATCGATAAAGTTGTTGATGAAAAACCAATTTTAAATAATGAACTTCTTACCCTTGCTTATAAATTAAAAGAAAGATATTTTTATCCATTAATTGGAGTTTTCCAGACAATGCTTCCTCCAAGTTTAAAGCCTCGAGAAAGTTCAAAAAACGCTGCAAAAATCTCATATAAATATTTTTATGAGGTTGATAAAACTAAAATTCCACAAAAATTATCAAAAAATGAAACTAAATTATTAAGTAAATTTGATAACACAATTTCAGTCTTAAAAAGTGAGTTTTCAAAGTCTAAAACATTAACGAAATTTTTAGATTTGGGCGTTATCAAAGAGATAAAAGTTGAACAAAATAGATACAAAATTAATAGTTTTTTCAACTATGAAAAAGAAATAAACCTAAATGAAGAACAACAAAATGTTGTTGATGAATTTGAAAATTCGAATGACTC
>JAQXNS010000122.1 GCA_029098125.1 bacterium | reverse complement strand
AGATTGAAAAAAGAACAGTTTCATACTTTGTTTTCTATTATGAATCCTAATATTTTCCTTTTAATATAAATTTTTGCTAGAATCAATTAACAGATAAAAAAGGAGAAAAATATGCCTAATGAAGAATATGATGACATTATTACATTGACTTCCGAAAATAATGAAGAGATTGATTTTGTAAACATTGCTCAAATAGTTTATCAATCAAAAATCTATGCAATTTTACAACCGGTTGAATTATTAGATGGTATGGATGAGGATGAAGCTTTTGTTTTTGAAGTTAAAACTGATGAAGAAGGTCAAAACTCCTTTACTATCGTAACTGATGATGAAATTATTGATGAGGTCTTTAATCGATATAATCAACTTTTAGAAGAAGAATTGAATCAATAATTTATAATAAGAAAACATCGTTTTCATTACAGATTTTTATTGTTTCATCGTCCCACAAAGAGCATTGAACCTCTCCTATGTGGGCTTTTTTTAAGAAAAACATACATAATCTTGATTGTCCGATACCTCCACCGATGGTATAAGGCAGTTTTTCATTGATAATATCTTGGTGGAAAGGTAATTTCGCTCTTTCTAATTGATTTGTTTTTTCTAATTGAGTTAGTAAAGCTTCTTTATCAACCCTAATTCCCATGCTTGAAAGTTCAAGAGCAATATCTAAAAGTGGATAGTAAACAAAAAGATCACCATTTAAATTCCAATCATCATAATCAGGGGATCTTAAATCGTGTGGTTTACCATCTTTTAATTTCCCTCCAATTTTTTCAATAAAGACAGCTTTCTTTTCTTTAACAAATAAATATTCTCTTTCTTTAGGAGATTTATCAGGATAAAGTTTTAGTAATTCATCGCTTGTTATAAATGTAATTTCTTCTGGTAATTCTTCTTTGATAAAGTCATATTTTAAAGCTAAAAATCTCTCTAGTTTTAACAAACCAGAGTAAATTTTTCTAACAGTTTTTTCTAAATATTCAATCGTGCGATCATCTTTTTTAATTACTTTTTCCCAGTCCCATTGATCAACATATATTGAGTGAATGTTATCTAAATCTTCATCTCTACGTATTGCATTCATGTCAGTGTAGAGACCTTTATTTACTTTAAAATCGTATTTTTTAAGAGCGTATCTTTTCCATTTTGCAAGAGAATGTACGACTTCTGCAGGGTTTTTGAGATTTTTTATATCAAAACTAACTGGTCGCTCAACAGAATTTAAATTATCATTTAGTCCAGTTTTTGGGTCGACAAATAATGGAGCAGTAACTCTTTTTAAGTTTAAGCTAACGCTTATTTCGACCTGAAAAAAATCTTTAATAGTTTTAATTGCTTTTTGTGTCTCATATAAATCTAAATATGATTTGTAATTTTTTGGAATAAAAGTGCCCATTGTTTTACCTCGTATCTATAATAATTTAGATAAATGTTTAATGAGAAAGAAACTATAAAAAAATAAGAAGAAATTAATAATGTTTACTTTTTATTATTTTATTATTTTAAGCAATTCGCTATCAATTTTTAATAATTTAATATAATATTTTCATTATGAACGAAACAAAAAAACTTTTATATTTAGATGAACTAAAAAATGAATTAGGATACATTGAATATTCTGAAGATGAAAAAACAATTACTCTACTTAAAACTTACGTATATAAAGAAGGAAGAGGTAAGGGCATTGCTAAAATTTTAAACGATCAATTTTTTTCAAAATTTGAAAATACAACAAAAAATATTATTATCAAATGTACTTATTCAATTTCATATTATGAAAAAAATATTGAAAGCTTAAAAAATATGAATATTTCAATTTCGACGGATGCTATAAATGAGTGTAATCTTTAATCTTTTTGCAAATAAAATAGCTAAAAATATGAAAAAGAACGATATTTCTAGACAAGATGTAATTATTGATGAAACGCAAATTAATAAATCTATTTTTAAGTATGGAAAAAGGAAAAATGAAGAATTTATTCTTTATCGTTTAAAAAACGGTACAAAAAATGGAAAATTAATAATAGATATTCATGGTGGCGCATGGATTTATGGGGATGCACATTTAAATGAAAAACACAATGAATGGTTTTGCTTGAATGGATATGATGTTATTTCAATCGGATATCCTCTTTTACAAAAAGTTAGACTATATGAAATGGTAAAAGCAATTCTTAGAGCTTTAAAAATGATTGAAGAAAAATCAAACGAGCTAAAAATTTCTTTAGATAATGTTTTATTAATCGGAGATAGCGCTGGTGGACATCTTGCGATGCTTATTTATGCAATTTTAAACAATAAAAAGTTTAAAGAAATTTACGGTGCACCAGATATCAATTTAAATATAAAAATGCTATATCTTGAACATCCATGCGCATATCTTGATAACTTACTTGAAGGCGCTGATGGATATGCGAAATTTTTCTTAAATTTAGCATTTTTTGGAATTAAACTTAAAAGAAATCCAATTTATAGATTTTCTTCAGCAAATGACATTTTAAATTTACTTGATTTGCCGTATACTTTAATAGTTACATCAACGAATGATGAATTCAAATATTTAAGTGATCGACTTAACGAGGATCTTTTAAAAAAGAATAGTAAGTATGAATTTGTTGTTGTTGATGGTGAAAAGCACGTTTTTGAGGTAATGAATCCTCTTAAAGAATCTAGTATAAATGTTAACAAAAAGTGCTTAGAAATTTTTGAAAATATTTGTTAAAAAAAGGAGCAAAATATGAAAAAAACCCTTAAAACACCAATATTTTTTGGAATATTAGTTATTGGAGCTGCATTTTTAATCACTTCTTGTGATATAGTTTCTGATATAATTGATGGTATTCAAACAGATAACAATAATGATAACAATAACAACGATAATAACGATGATAATCCGAAACCAACTGAGGATGTTTCAACAGTTAAAACGAAATTTAATAATCATTATGTTTATAAACAAACCAATGAATGTTCAGTTACTCCTTCAACAGGCGATGTTAATATTCTTGTTGTTCCAATCCAATTTAAAGATAAAACTTCATTCAACACAAATCAATTAAATGCAATAAATGCTTCATTTAATGGTAATAAAGAAAATGGAGAAAATGATTATTGGGAAAGCACAGCAAGCTTTTACAAAAAATCAAGTTATGGAAAACTTAATTTCAATTTTGATATTTGCGATCCATATGTTCCATCAATTTCATCATCAAAATTTGAAAGCATCACAGATGATTATGCAACAGAAACTACTACTTTATTAAAAGAATTAAATAGTAATGCTCCTACAATTGATGGTAAAAAAGTAAATTATTCTGATTCAAGATATGATTCTGACAAAGATGGATATATTGATGGTGTCTGGTTAATTTATAACGAACCTAACAAGAATAAGGTTGGAGATTATTATTGGGCTTATACAAGCTATCTTGATTCGGCTAATTCAATTGGTAAATTCTCAACATACGCAAATTGTGCCATATCATTTCTTTACGATGGTTCTTCAAAGGGGTATGACGCTCATACAATTATTCATGAAACTGGACACATGATGGGTCTTGATGATTATTATTCATATGAACTTTCAAATAATTATGGATATTGTGGTGGTCTTGATATGATGGATTTGAATATCGGTGATCACAATAGTTTCTCTAAATGGTGTTTAGATTGGATTGAACCTTATGTTGTTAATGCAAAAAATGCAACAGTTGAGTTAGAATCTCTTGTTGAAAGTGGGAAAGCACTTGTTATTCCAACAAATTCGTTTAATAATAGTGCATTTTCAGAATATTTGATTGTTGATTATTACACACCTACTTCATTGAACGAATTAGATTCATCAAGTGCATATTTAGGGTATTATCCAAGAAATTACTTAAAAGAAGGTATTAGAGTATGGCATGTTGACTCTAGAATTATTGAAATTAAGGCAAAATTATTACAAAGTGGCAATGTTACATATACTCCTGGTTCATATTTATCGCCAAAAAGTTCTACAATTCCTGAATATAAAGCAACTTCAAATACAACAGCAACTTATTATACGGTAGCTAATTCAAATACACCTTCTTATAACAGTGTTAATGAAGATTTTGCGCTAGTCGAACTTGTTTCAAAAAACAGATCAACTTTATATAACTCAAGAGCTGCTGCAAATGACACAGACCTATTACATAGTGGCGATACTTTAAAATATTCAACCAAAAAAGGTTCATTTAATGATGGAACATCATCTAATGTGACTATAAAAGTCGATTCTATTAATAATGGTAAAGCAACAATTACCATTTCTAGATAATGCAAATAAAAAGAAAAAATCTTCCTAGAAAAGAAAGAATATTTTCACGCTTTCTTGATTATTTTTTGATTCTTGTCGGTACGATATTTTTAGAATTATCGATTGTTTCCCCTTTAATTAATAATGTTGATTATATTAAAAAAAATAACGAAAATTTTTATGTTACATATGACGAGCAAGAAAAAATAATTAGTGAAACTCGTATCAATGATGTCTCGATTGATAGTTTTCTAGCAATGGCCATCAAAGCTAAACTTGAGGATAAAAATTACTTTTTAGATACGAATTTTGTTAACATAAATCCTTTAACAAAAGACAACGATGTTGTTTATTTTTACTTTACAGATTACAAGGTAAATCATATTGAAAATTACTTTGATTCTGCTTCTTATAATGCGTTAGATTTCTTAAAAACCCTGCAGAACTCAACTATTTTTGAAAAAAATGAAGATTATTACTCCATAAAAGAAGACGTTGCAATAAGTGTTGGCGACTATATTTTTAACAACAATTCAAGTAAAATTAATACATACAACGAGGCGTTTAAAGAGACTCAAAATCTATTTTTACTTGTTAGTGATGACCTAAAAATTAACAATAAAATTTACTCTAGAAACGAGCAAATTTTAGAGGAGAGCTCAAAAATTGCACTATCAATTTCTTTTGCCTCTTTCTTAATTTCTTTTACTATCAGCTATTTAATTTTTAGCGTCTTGATTGTGCTAGTTAATAAAAAACACAAGAGTGTTGGCAATTACATATTTAAAATCGAGCCATATTTTAAATCAAGCAAAATTAAATCTTTAACAATTAGATCAATCATTGATTTTTTTGCCTTTGCAAGTTCGATTTTTCTTAGCATTTTGATTATTAAGCCAAATGTTTTTATACAAATGTTTTTGCTTAATATTAACGGATTTTATTATTTTGTATTCACTTTGATTTTCTGTGTTTTATTAACTATTTTATCGCTTGTTTTATCATTAAATAGTAAAGTCAATGCCTCTTTAAGTGATATTTTTGCAAATACTTATTTTAAAAACATAGGTGAGGAGATTAAAGAAGATGGTGAAGTATCAAAAATGTAGCGATTTAAAACGAACATTTGCTTTTTTAATCGATATTTTTATCGCTTTTTTGATTGGAGTAGTACTTTTTACTATCCCATCATTAATTTTTCAACAAACTGATTCATATAAAAATAATTTAGAAATGGTTAATGCAGTTAAAAATGAAAGTGGTTTGTTCAAAAATGATCAGAATTTAGATATTTACCTTGAAAATGAAGATTTAACTATCAAAGAAAGGTATGAATATTTAGATAATTCCATCAAAAACTTCTACAAAAATTCAAATTTTTTTAGTGAAGATAAAAAAGCTGAATATGATTTAAGAAAAAAAGATGCTGTAGTTGATGATAAAAATTTATTTATTCTTGAAGATGGTGAATATGTCAATTCAATGTTAAATATTAGCGATAATAAATACTATGCTTTTTATAAAAATGAATATTATTCTTACGCTTTACCAAGTTTGTCTTCAATAGTTAGTTATAAAGATGCAAATCAAAACATTTTAAGTGTTTACAATGTGATTTTAATTGTTTCAGCATTACTTTCTTTATTCATTGTTTTTTTCTTAATTCCTATATTTCAAAAGAGAAATCGTTCAACAATTGGCATGAAAATTTTTAAAATTGGACTTATTTCTAATTCAGGTTTTGCATTATCTATTAAAGAATTTGTTTTTAGATTTTTATTTTTATATTGTGTTGAACTAATTTTAGGGTTTTTCTCCTTCTTAATAATCCCATTTATTTCATTTTCGATGATGATATTTGGCAATAAACATGAACCATTTCATGATTTATT
>JAQXNS010000121.1 GCA_029098125.1 bacterium | reverse complement strand
TAAATCTTTATCAATAGTTACTGTTTCTTCAATAACACCAGTTCTATCTCCAATTGAGAAATGGTGTTGAATTAACGCATCACTATTTTCTGGTTCACTTTCAGCCCAGTCATTGAATTGAATTGTGCAATCATTTAATGGAGTATCTGATTTAACAACTTCAAATTTGACAGTTAATGTTTCAAATTTTTGTGTTTTATCAAAATCAACAAGGAAGCTATCCCAACTTGGATTGTCTGCTGTTGCTGATGATGTAAATGTTAATTTATATCCATTATCTGTTAATTCAGCTGCATATGTTTTATTACCATTCCATTGATTTGGATAAATAGTACCATCGTTTGCCATATTTTTATGAACATATCCTTTAGTTACATCTGGATTTCCACTATCTTTGACAGTAAATTCATGGAATTCTGTCCATTCGCCTTCACCAGCACTATTTTTTCCTCTGATTCTTGCTTTGTAATTTCCAGGAACAGAAGAGAAATCTTGATTTACAGTATCAGTATGTTTTGGAGTAAATGCAACTTCCATATTTGGAATACTTTCACCATAAGTTGTGAAACGTGTCATTTGAGTTTCAAGATCAAGTTTAGTTTCGTTTTCTCCATCAACTTTATAAACTTCAAGATCATAATTTTGAGCTGCAATATCCTTTTCAAAGACTAATTTTTTTGCTTTTGCTTCATATCTGAAATTATTAATTTTTTCAGGTACTTCTTTTTCACCTTCAGTAAATGATACTTTTTTGAAACGAAGTACACATTCATCATCTAATTCTCTAGTTGTGTCAGATTTGTCGTTTGGATTATTTAATTCAAAGAAGATAAAGCCCCATGATCCATTTCCTTCATCACCAGTTTTAATATTATAATCTGTCATATTGACGTGCAACTTTGAAGTTTGATCAGCAGTTAATGGAATACGTTTAAATTGTTTGAAATCACTTTCTCCAGCAAACTCAACCATAATTGCAGGAACTGTACCTTTAAAAAGTTCGACTTCTACATCAAGTGAAGTAATTGTATCTTTTGGATTATACCAAAGTCTTGCACTTGACCATTCTTTTGTAGTCTTTCTATTAAATGAGAATTCAATGTAATCTTCATGTGAATCATCAATTTTATATTGTTCAAAGCCTTCTGAATCAACATTATAATCATTTAATTCAAGTTTTCCGAAGTTATTGAAGATTTTATCGGACAATCTATATCCCTCAACAGTAACTTCACATTCCCTCTTAATACCACCATCTTCTGTAGTACAAGTAATTGTTGTTGTACCATGGTTTACACCTGTAACTAATCCAGTTTGATCAACTGTAGCTATTTCTGGGTTAGCACTACTCCAGGTAACGTTCTTGTTTGTTGCATTTTCAGGTAAAACATTAGCTGTTAATTGTTTAGTAAAACCACAATCGACAGTTGCGCTTTCTGCAAGTTCAAGTCCGGCAACCTTAACGTTTTCTTTATCAGTAATTCCTGGATCATCTGGGTTACCGTTTTGATTATTTGGCCCACAACCAACTAAAGCAATTGCTGATAAACATAATAATGTTTTAAGTACGAATTTTTTCATATTTCCTCCTTGTTATTTATTCAAAAATTCTTTATTTCCTAATATTTGATCAATTTTATCAAGTGGGACACTACACATTTCTAAAGTTTTCCATTCTTTTGTGATAGTTCTAAATTGTCCTACTGCAACATCTTTATTTGCGCTCCAATCTGGTTTCCATGTTGCACCAACGTACACCCACCAGTCACCACCAATGTTTGCAACATATTTTGCATCATTGATGTCACTTGGTTTTTCCTTGTCCCAAGTAATTAGTCGAATATCCATAGTTGAATAAACATATTCAATATCAAGCATATCTAATTCTTCAAGATTAGTTTGTCGACCAAAAGGATGGTAATTAAAACCATATGTTTCTTTATCTAGTAAGATTCTTGTCTTTTTGTCATTTTTATTATTGAAATATTTACCTTCAAAGTTTTTGTTGTAATCATTTACAAAGTTCTCATCATAAAATGAACCAACAGGGTTAGCATGTTCGAGGAAAACCCAACCTTTTCTAGATGAATATCCATAGATTCTCATGTTTTGGAATTCAATTCCTGTATTATTTGTTCTTTTCATTCCATCTTGAGCATAAATTGTTGACCAAATTCCTAATGCTTTCCAATCTTTTGGTTTTGAACAATCACCACCAGGTCTTGGATTATATTTCCAGTCATTTACATCGTCACAATGAGGAACTGCTTCATGGAATTTTCCATAGACAGAATCTTTAGTTTCGTAATCTTTAGCAAGATCAAGAGCGAATTTATCTTTTAATGCATCTAATTCATCATATTTATTCGCGTCAAATTTTGAATTATTAATAGTTGTATAATCAACGCCAGTTGTTGATAAATACTCACCTTCAATCCCAAATTCATGATTTGATGAAAAATCTATTGATCCTTCTGCAATGCCTTTGAGTAAAGAATCAAACATTTTGTTATAATCCTTATATATATAGGAAGAATGATTCTTTATTTCAGAAGAATAAGTTGAAAATACTACTTCGTCATCAGTTAAAGAGGTTTTAACATATTCATAATTAGTTTTTGTATCTTCAAAAAATACTTCAGATGAATATTTACTTTTAGCTCTAGATATATAGGTTTCAGTTTTATCTTTATTATCTTTTTCTTCTAAATTATATTCAGCAACTTTAATATTTGAATTAGTTAAGTTGTTATAGAATGAATATAATTTTCTGTTATTAAAATGATTTTGGTATTTATAGAAATAAGCAATGTTATTTTTGCCTTTTTCTTCAACTTTTTTAGCTGCTAAAGCTCCAAACTCTTCAGGTGAAAAATTAAATGATGTTGTATTATCATATTTTTCTTCACTTTCATTATCAAAATAGATGAATTTATAACCTTGATAAGTTTTAATAGTTTTTTCAGTGTACATTGATAAATCATCACCGAAAACAACTACATAATCATAAGCTTTATTATTTATTTCCGCTGAAAATTTATCTTGAAATAATTCTCTTGTATTACCTAAATCATACAAATTTAAATTAACATTATATTTCTTTTGATTATTATTAATGAGTTCTCTATATATATCATTTTGATACGCTGATTCTCCATCGTATCCACTCATGACACAAAGAACTGTTTTTTCAGGATAGGAAGATAAATTCTCTTGTGAACAAGCCGTTAAAAGAAGGGATGTTAAGCCAAGAAATAATAACTTTTTATGTTTCATATTAACCTTTAACACTACCAATAGTGATTCCTTTAATAAAATATTTTTGTAAGAATGGGTAAACTAATGTAATTGGAAGCATGCCTAGGAAAATTTGAGCAGCTTGTAAATTTTTACTACCTAAATTCTTCAATTGTTCGATTTGTTGAGGAGTTAATGTTCCATTTTGTGCAAGTTTTGCAGGATCACTACTTTCAAGCATAACGTAAAGATATGATTGAAGAGGATACGATGTTGTATCACTCATGAAGAAGATACCATCAAACCATGAGTTCCATTGTCCAACCGCTGTGAAAAGAATAATTGTGACAATAACTGGAACTGAAATTGGAACGAAAATTCTAAATAAAATTTGGAAATGATTACATCCATCAATTAATGCTGCTTCTTCAATCTCCTTTGGAATTCCTCTAAAGAAATTCATAAGCATTAAAGAAAACCAAACATCACATGCTCCAGGTAAAATGTAAACTAAGAAGTTGTCAATTAAACCAAGATTTAGATAAAGAATGTAAGTTGAAGCAAGACCGCCGCCAAAGAACATTGTAAAAACGAATATCCAGGCAATTGCAGTTCTTCCTTTCAAAACTTTACTAGATTTTGATAATGGATAAGCCGTTAAAATAATGACAAGTAAAGCAAGTGCAGTTCCAAGAACTGTTCTTGCAACGCTAATTCCAAAAGCTTTGAAGAAATCTGCTTTACCAGCAAGAATTGTATATGCATCGATGGTGAATCCCATTGGGAAAATTGAAACTAAACCTTGAGAGGTGAATTCATCACTTGAAAAAGATAAAGCTAATAAGTGAATAAATGGGAAAAAGCAAATCAATGCAAGTAAAGCTAGGAAGAAATAATTACATGCAACGAATACTTTACGTGATTTAGTAGTTTTAATCGCCATAACTCCCTCCTAGAAAATACGGTAACCGAATTTTTTATAGGCAAAATAATATGTTCCACCAACTAAAATTCCACCGATTACTGATTTCATTAAACCGACTGCACTACTAACACCCATACCACGTTCATAGTTTTCGCTAATCATACGGAAAATAAATGTGTCAATAATATCGCCGCCTTTATAAACCATTGGGTTATAAAGAATATAAACTTGATCGAAATTACCATTCAAAATACCAGAAATTGAAAGTGTAGAAATTAATGCAACTTGAGGTAAAATTCCAGGTAATGTAATGTGCCAAACTCTTTGAATTCTATTAGCACCGTCAATTTCAGCTGCTTCATGTAACGACATGTCAACACCTGTAATTGCTGCTAAGAAGATAATCATGTTATAACCCATACCTTTCCAAATATCAGTGGAAATAATTATGAATCTAAACCAAGAGTTATCTAGTAAAAATAATATTCTATCTTGTCCAAAAAGACTTATTAATGTGTTAATGATTCCATTGTATGAGAACATTTGGTTAAAAATACCACCAAGAATGACCCAAGAAAGGAAGAATGGTAAGAAATATGCTGTTTGAACGATTTTTGCAAACCATTTTTTACCAACTTCATTAATTAAAAGTGCTAATATCAATGGAACAACAATACCAAGCACAATTTTAAAAGAACAAATAAATAATGTATTAACTATGGATTGACCGAATTGCTTTAATCTAAATGCATAAGTAAAGTTATCAAAGCCAACCCAAGGATTTCCGAAAAACGATGTAGAACCTAAACCAAATTCTTGGAAAGAAATAATAACACCAAACATTGGCCCATATTTAAAAATAAGTGTAAATATTAGACCAGGTAATAACATGAGCCACCAAACAAGTTGCCCATTTTTCTTATCAAAGCTTCTTAGTTTTTTAGTCTTTTTATCGTTTTTATTCTCAACAAATGATGCTTCCATAAGAATTATTTATGAGTTTGATACCACTCATTGACTTCTTGTTCGCAACCATCACCACCAAGTGATTTCCATTCAGCAATATAACTTGACCATGTTGAATCGATGTCAACTTGTCCCATAATAGCTTTAATGAAATATTCACTTACATGAGTTGAGATTTGACCACCAAAATTCTTTTGTGAGGCTGTTGGAAGATCATAAAATTCTTCATAAACAACTCTATTTGATGCTCTTGTATCAAGAATAACTTTCCAAGCTCCTTCATCTGTTAATCTGCCAAGAATATTTGCAAACCAGTTTGCTTGGAATTTTGTACTACCATGGTCTTCTTTCCATTTTAAGTATTCAGGATAAACGCTCCATAAATTCTTTAAGTGATTTGTCCATTCTTCTGGTGCAGGTTTTTCTGCTTTTGGATCAATTTTGATTTGTTCTTGGAATAAATGATATTGTGTGTCAACTTCATTTGGATCGTAGAATTGAGTTGGTACCCAGCTCCAAACATATCCATCTTCTGGTTTACAACCTTCAGTTCCATCCCATTCAATGTATGCGTTAATCATTTTCATTAAGATTTCAGGATGTTTAAAGTCCTTTGTGCAAACATAATAATAGCTGATTTGTTGCTTTGGAATGATAATTGATGCGCCTTCTGCAAGAGGAATTGGTGCACAACCCCAATCTTGTGATGGTAAAATATCAGCAAGTGGGTATTCATATTGCCACCAAGGCCCAAAAATAATTCCAGTTTTACCAGATTTAATTGCTGTTTCTGCACCAGCAACATCTGTAGCAGCAAAATCAACAGAAATTAAGCCTTCTTTATATAAATCTGCATAATATTTAAGCGCATTTTTAGTATCATCAGTAGTTTCACTAGATACTAAATGTCCATTTCCATCATCAATCCATGAAAAAGGATTAGCACCAAATGATTGTAGGTATCTATCAAGTGTAAGGTATGAACCAACGAATGACTTTGAAAGACCAATACCACTTGTTGCACCTTCTTTTTCTTTAAAAGTTTTTAATACATTCTTTAATTCAGCTGGTGTTGTTGGAACATTTAATTTATTATCCTTTAACCAATCTTTACGATAATACATTACAGGAACTTCACGGTTAATATCATCGTATTGAGGAATAGCATAAATTTTCCCATCTTCCGTTTTTAAACGTTCAATAACTTCAGGATTTCTAAACAAAAACTCTCTTGCTTTTGGTGAAGCATATTTATAAGTTTCTGTTAAATCTTTTAACATTCCCTTTTTCAATAATTGTTCATATTGAGTTGCATTTAATTTTAAAATGTCAGGATGTGTTTTTGATAATAGTTGTGCAGTTAACTTATTTTCATATTGAGTTGACGGAACTTTCCATAAATATTCCCATTGAATATTCATTTCATCTTTGATTTTTGTGATGAATTTATTAGTTTCAGGTGTGATATTTGTTGGAACTCTGCTATCGTTATGAGCAACGTATTCCATAACACCTTTGACTCTTACTGGTTCATCATATTTTCCAAAAGGATTGTGAGTAGGATCATAATAATCTGGCTCTTCAACCGTTGTGTTATTACAACTTGCTAAAGAAAAACAAGCTGCACCAATCGCTGTAAAAATTATTGTTTTTAAGTAGGCTTTCATAATAACTCCTTCCTATATTAGTTTTCATAGTAATTCTAAAAAATTAAAGAATGAGTATTCAATTCAGTATAATTTACAAAATATCGATTTTTTTACCTATTCAGTTTTTATGTGTTCATGGCGATATTCTTGAGGTGTCATACCAAGATTCTTTTTGAAGAAATATTGAAAATGAGAAGTTGATTCAAAGCCAAGATTCTTAGCAATATCTTTTACAAGAATATCAGTTTCTGATAATAAGTGAACTGCTTTTTCGAGTTTAATTTCAGTTACGAAGTTTTTAAAATTAGTACCTGTTTGTTTTTTAAAGAGTCTAGAAAGGTAGGATTCATTATAATGCATTACAAGCCCAATCTTTTTTAAGGACAAATCACCATCTGTGTTTTTATAAATATAATCTTTTATCGCTGCCATTAATTTTTGATTATCGTCTAAATCTTGAGACACTTCGTTTTCATACATGTAGAAAAAGCCTTTAGAAAGATCGCTAATTTTAGCCAAATCACACATACGAGAATAAATAATGTTAATTTTTGTTTCTTCTACTAATTTTGATGATACGCAAATATTTAAAGTGATTGCGTTTTCAAGGAAATAAGCATTTTTAACCTCATCAAAGATCGTTTCATCGATAATTGTTTTCGAAAATAATATAATTTTTGTCTCATCAATAAGAAAAATATTTTGAATTTTTATGGAAAAAGCATTTGAAAGTAAATTCTCAAGTTTTTTATATTCATCATGATTAATTTTTTTAGATAAAAATAGAACATTCAAATATAAATTTTTAATGTCGAGTTTTTCGCTTACAATTCCTTTATTTAGCAATTCATTTAAATGGTGAAGTTTCGATTCTTTATGTAATTGCTCGTTTTCGTTTCTAAGAGCAAGAGTATTCTTATCGTTCATTGAAATTTCTTCAATTTTTTGAATTGTATCTTTAATTGTTGAAATTATTGTTTCATCTTCTTCGATTTTCAATAAATATTTTGAATCTTTAACCTTATTTGCTTTGTAAATATAGTCAAAAGTATCCATTCCAGTTAAGAAAATGATTTCAAGATTTGGAAGGAACTCTTTTAATTCCTTTGCAAGATCAATTCCATTTTTAATTGGCATATCAATATCACAAATTAAAAGATCGATTTGATTATTTTTTGAATATTCAAGTAAATCAAGACTTTTGTAAAAGACAAAAACGTTATGCTCTTTAAAATTTTGGCTAATTAAAGAGTAAAACCCGTTTGCAATAATTTTTTCATCATCAATAACAACAATATTCATACTACTTCCTAAACTTAAAAGTGATATTCAAACCTTTAAGACCTTTACTCCTTTTGATTATAACCGAATTTTTACCTTGTGAATAATTCAAAACTCTTTGAGCAACATTAATTAATCCGCTTATTTCTATGTTTTGATCAAAAATTTTATTGTTTAGACGAATAATTTCTTCATCTTCTATTTTTCCATTATCTTCAAAAGTAATATAAAAATATTCATCGTCTTCAATATAACTAATTTTTAATTTACCATCATCGATATTTTTAAAAGCATATTTGAAACAATTCTCAACTATTGGTTGGAAGATTACTTTTGGAACAGTATAATTTTCGATTTTTTCATTAATTTCA
This sequence comes from bacterium, assembly GCA_029098125.1. GTDB lineage: Bacteria > Bacillota_I > Bacilli_A > RFN20 > CAG-826 > Onthovivens. The sequence continues at coordinate 24,193 of JAQXNS010000121.1, read as the reverse complement.
TCAATTTCATAAGTGACATTATCTTCAAATCGAATTTTTTGAATCTTTAAATATCGAATCATGTGATCCCACTCTTCTTTTAAAGAAACAAGCATCTTTTTATTTTTTGTGATGTAGCTGTAGTAAAGAGAAAGTTCTTTGGTTAATATTCCAGCTTTTTCATATTCTCCAAGTTTTATTAAACTTTGGATTGTTGCAAAACAATTGTATAAGAAATGTGGATGAATTTGTGACTGAAGAACCTTAAAATTAGCATCTTTAACTTGAATTTCTTGAATGTAATGTTCATTAATGTATTCATTAAGCATCTCAGCTGTATGGTTAATACCATCAAAAAGTTCTTGAAGGTCGCTTTTCGTTGTATAAGGAATTCTATAAGAAAAATCACCATTAGAAATAGCAACTAAGGCTTTTTGAATTTCTTTAATTGGCCTTTTCATTAAATATTGTTGTAACAAAATTGAAGCCATTGAAAGAATTAAAAGAAGAGCGATGCCAATAATGAAATATAAAATTGGAAGATTATAATTATCTGCCAAACTATTCAAATCGAGTGAATGTCTCAAAAAAATTGTCTCGTTAAATTTTGAGTAATAAACATAATACGAAGGATTTCTATATCCAGAGAAATTTTCTTTTTCAATTTCTTCAACTGTATTGATGTAATTAGAAAAAGAATAAACAAATTTATCACCTATAAAATAATATGAACCATATTGAGTAATTGTATTTGTTTCAATATTAAAGAAAGATGATAAATCGTTAATGTTTAGTTGTACACAAATCTTAAATGTGTCAACCGCATCGTCGGAAAATAAATAATAAAGATTATTTTTATGTATTAGAACATGATCCGGATACTCAGAAAAAGTGTAATTTGTTAATACCTCATCAATTTCAGTTAATGGATTAGATGATGAGGAAGCATGTCGAATTCCATAACTTAAATCGCCTTCTGGTTTAAAGTATGCCGCTACAGTATATACATACGATGACAAAAAATTAAAAGTATCAAGATTATCATCTAAAGTATTGAGTGCTTCAACTTTTCCAAAATTATCACCTTTTTTATCAAAATAATATGATTTAAGTAATTTCACGTCATTGTGATTAGATATTTTCGAAGAAATTTCAAGCAGTTGAACAAATAAAGATTCTAAACTCGAAGAGTATTGTTCATTTTGTGTATTCAACGATTTAATTAACTTGTTTTTTATACCTTCACTTGCAGAAATATAAAAAATTGATGAGACAATTGTTGAACTCAAAACAAGGATAATATTCGTTAGATTTATTATCGAGGTGACTTTAAATCGACGTTTCATATATTTTTAATTATATTAAATTGGTTAACTTTTTAAAGAAAATTATTTTTATTATGAGACTTTATATAAAGAAAAGAGAAATATAATTTTAATATATTTCTCGAAAAATAGTTGAGTTTTGCAGGGTTTTTGACAAATTTAGCAAAGATGTGAAGGCGGAAGTTCAAGAATATACATATTAGAAATAGTCTCGATTGATGATTTCATATCTCTAATCATCAAATTATAAAGTCTATTCGCAATAATGTCTGCCGCTCTAACTAACAAGGTTTTGCTTGAATTACAAAATTGAACCACAACAGATTTTGCTTTTGGAAATAAAGGGGGATAATATGCATCGTAATTAAAATTGAAAGTACCAAAAATTAATTCCTGTTCGAGGCATTGGTTTAATTCATAAAGTCCATTCGTTGCTGTTGCGTGTTCATCGACATAAAAATAAATATTTTCAACATCATCAGGAACAATAATTTTGTTTTTTATTAAATTTTCCAATGCTTTTTTTACAGCGATTTTGTAAGCAAAATCAAGATATCTTTGTTTGCTCTTCTTATCACCATAAATTGATTCTAAAATTTGTTTTTCTTTAATAATTACTCCAAATTTGTGACATTCATTTAAAGATCTAAACAACTTACCCTTATTCTTATTTGAAATAGTTGAGGCTTTGATTTCTTGATTCTTGTTACGAACAGTTTCTCGAACAACATTTTCAGCATGAGAATATTTTCTGCTCATAATATCTTTCGATTCTTTACCAATGCAAATTAAACCACCAAAAACAAAATAATCGTTGTGTATTTTATCAAAAACACCTGATTCATCTGAATAGATAAAAATATTGATAAAATACACTCCTTATAAAGAAAAACCATCCGAAGATGGCCACATGGTCGACGATATTACATATCGCTTAAACGTTAATTCGATTGCATGTGTATACAGCGTACTATTTACCTGCACCAATATTTTAGCCATAAAAACAAGGTAAATACAAAAGAAATCTTAATCAAAAATTAGTTTTAATCTTGCTTTAATGGGCTTTTAAATATTCTCTTACCAAATAAGTAAATTGATACAATATTTGTTCATTGTAAAAACCAGAAAATATTATGAGATATTCACAAAAATATTAAAAAATTGCTTCAAATTATGTAGTTTTCCACATATTTTGAAGCAATTTATTGGTTTTATTTATCGAAAAACCAAATGAGGTAAAAAATTTTCTATTTTCTTAACGATAATAAGAATTCGATATGATCAAGAACAGTTTCTTTGAGTGGTCTTGGTTTATAAGAGAATTCTTCCTCTACTTTAGATAGTGGAAAATCAACATCCTCTTGTAATGATGCAAGAGCTGCACGAGTATATAAAGGTCTAGTTCTTGTTATTTTTGACCATACAAACAAAAATGGTAAACCAAGGTATGCAACCCAGATTGGCAAAGTAGCTGGCATTTTTTTATTATATTTTTGACTTAGAACTTCTAAAATTTCATTAATCTTATCAGGTTTATTAGCAAATAAATAACATTCACCTTTTCTAGCCTTATTAATTATATTCATTAAAACATCACAAACATCACGTATATCAAAGTCATTATATCCTCCATCTATCGAAGCAGGTAGATTTCCATCTAAATAATCTAGCATTACTTGCGACATGTGAGTATTTGAATAATCACCTGGTCCTAAAACTCCAGCAAGCATAATTAAAGAAGCATCTAAATTATGATTTTTAACATATTTTAGTACTATTTCATCGGCTTGAGCTTTAGCTAAACTATATCCTTTTTTGTTTGTGACACTTGGATTGTAATTTTTTAGATCTTTATCTAGTTTTATTCCATGTGGAATCGCTTCAGTTGAAGAAATGTGCAAAAACTTTTTAACTTTATGACTTAAAGAAGCATCTAACATGTTTTTAGTTCCACCAACTGTGACATCAAAAAGTTCTTTTTTATCGCCTTCACCAATTGTTACGTAAGCGACTGTATGAATAATCACATATTCTTTAGTATCGTCAATAAAGAGTTTTTCTATATCATCAATATTTTTAATATCACCATAAATAATAGTTGGTTTTTTATCCTTAAATACTCGATTAACCTTATTTTCATCCCTAGCTAAACCAACAACATTTAAACCTTTATCCATTAAGGTTTTAGCAAAAACATTTCCAACATAGCCTGTTATACCGGTAATTATATAGATTGTTTCTTCCATTTTTAAACTCCTATTAATATTCTATTTTTTATAAAAAAGATAATCAAATAAATATTGATAAACTAGATTTTATGTACCTCTTTTTTGTAAAAATTTCTTAAAAACCCTGCAGAACTCCACTATTTCTGTAAAAATTAATTTTTTAATTCACATAGTTATTTTAATTTGCTAGAATTTTTGCATGTTAGAAATTGAATTTAAAGATGAAATCTATCCTTTTAATGGAATCGATAATATAAGATATATTTCTCGTGGTTTTATACTTGATGAAGAAAATAGATTATCAATTTTATCCGTTTCTAGAGATGATATTTTTGGGAAATTATCTTACATAGAAAGTTCTGGCGGAGGAATTGATGAAGGTGAAAACGAAGACCAAGCTATAATCAGAGAGATCGAAGAAGAAACAGGTTATAAAGTTTCGATCATCAAAAAAATTGGTGTTGTCACTGATTATTACAACTTAATTAATCGCAAAAATATTCAATATTATTATTTGCTTAAAAAAGGTGAATATGTTGGAAAACACTTCGTCTCTTTAGGCGATCAAGATATTAAGGGAGTTCGTTTTCTACCAATTGATGAATTAATTAATGAATATTCAAAATATTTAGATAATAAAAATATCTCTTTTCTTGTTGCTAGAAAAGAGATATTGATCTTAAAAGAAATAGAGAAAGAGTTAAAAGCTAAAGTAGCTCAATAATTTTGTCTTCAAAAGATGAAATTGTTTCAGCTGGTTCAAATCTATTCACAATATTTCCATCTCTATCAACTAAAAATTTATTAAAATTCCATTTAATTCTTTTACCTTGGTTAACTGGGCATTCATTTTTTAAGAAAGTAAATAATGGTTCAGCATTTTCACCATTAACGTCAACTTTTTTAAATTGTGGAAAAGCGACATTGAATTTCATAACACAGAAATTATGAATTTCCTCTTCAGTTCCTGGCGCTTGTTTGAAAAATTGATTGCAAGGAAAATCTAAAATTACAAATCCTTCATCTTTATGTTCTTCATAAAATTTCTCAAGTGCATCGTATTGTTTTGTATGACCACATTTTGTTGCGGTATTAACAATTAAAAGGACTTTTCCTTTATATGCATCAAGTTTTACATCATTTCCTTTATAATCTTTTACAGTAAAATCGTAAATGTTCATATTTTTACCTCCAAGATCATATTAGAATATTTTAAATGTAAAATATACTAATATGCTTTTTTGATGAGGAATATTCTTCTCTTTTTTTCATAAATTCATCATAAAATCCAGCCATTATAGTTGAATTACTATAATCTTTAGCATAGAAACAAGCTACAAATAATGCAAATATAATAGGTAATATTCCATTTTTCATTACAACTCATTCCATTCATTTTTAGTAATTATTTCCAAAATACTATAACCAAATACAATTTTGAAGCTTTAATTTCAAGCACAAAATTTAGAAACATCTGTTATTTATTCTCCTATTTTCACATCAATTTTAGGAGATTAGTCAATTAATTAGGAGAATATTATATTTTTAACTATAAATAATAATTTGGTATTTCATTAATGGATATGTTAAAAACACAATATCCTTGTCTCGATTAAATAAGGTTTTAGTGCAACAAGTGCCTGAAATATGTTTCCTAACACGTTTCTTTTTTTACTTTCACCCTAAAGCGAAACTACTTAAATGCTGGCAAACTAATAAGATTTAACTACCCATTTAGGAGGATGAATCCTAAAGACAGGTAGTTAAATGTAAAATATACTAATTTGCTTTATTTAATGAGGAAGATTCTGCTCTTTTTTCCATAAATTCATCATAAAGTGCTTCTGTAGCAAAATGAATTTTTGTTAGAGCAAGTTTTTGCGTTTGTAACCAACCAAAATAGGTTTCTGTTGGTGAAGCAAAATCAATTGCCGGACCAACATTTTTCTTATCTTTTTTATCTTTAATATTGTATTCAATATGGACGCTTCTAGATAATTCAACAGGGCGATCAAAAGCAAATGGCGTTCCATCACTATAATTCCCTCTTAAATGCATTCCTTTATAATCATGGACAAATCTCATTTTTCCAATTGGAATATATCCAACCGATGGTTTAAATAATCTTTTTAAAATAACATCATCTTCAAAATGATATTTTCCTTCTTTTACTTCTTTAATTACTTCTTCTTTTTCCCATAAATACCATTCAGGAATAGATTTAAAAATGGTTTCACCATTTAAATTGTGAAGTTCACCATATTCATCCATTTCATAAGTTGCATGGCAATTCGTGCAAGTAATCTTTGTACCTTCACCAATTGTTGAGTATTCTTTTCCACAATGTGGACATTTATATAAAATCTTGTGCGAATTTGTCATTCTATCTTTAGAAGTAACCTTGAATTTTTCGTTTTTTTGAAATTCATAATCATTGTAATCAAAGTTTTCTTCGATTAATTTTTGAATTTCATCGGCACTCATTCTCTCAACATCTTCCTTTGATGCTAAAAGTTTGACTTCAGAAATAAGTTTTGTCTTTCTTTTTGGATGTTTACACCATTGAGGAGATTGAATAAAATTTCCATAATTCTTTTGAAAAACTAAAGGGACTCCAGTCATTTTTACTAACTTTCCTAAAGCTTTATCTAATCTCTCATTGATACCAGCAAGTGAAAATCTGACTTCAGGATAAATGCAAAGAATTTTTCCTTTTTTAATAATATTAAGCATATGCCTAACATTTGTTATATCAGGTACGAATTTTCTTTTTGGATAGCACCCTAAAGTTCTCATAACCCACTCACCAATATTGTAAAACTCTTCAATTGAAACAACCCGGCAAAGTTTTCTATTTTTAAAAGCAACAATTTGTCCAATAAAATCTGTAAATGAAGCATGATTAGCAAGTACGATATAAGGTCCTTTTAACTTTTTAACTTCATCATCAACATGTATGTCCATGCGACTTGTAAAAGCTAAGATTCTAGACAACACATTTGCAACCACATAAAGCGGTGTAACGTGGACTTGCGGTGCTTTTTTCATATCCATATCTTTATAATTTAATTCCATAAAAAAATCCCTCTTCAGCCGAAAATTTTTAAAATCTAATCCCGTAAACATTATAAAGTATTTTCAATAATTTGACTTGTTTTATTTTTATAAATATCAAAAATTGATATAATTATTCAATAATTGTTAGGAATAAATAACTTGAAAAAATCTCAAAAACCCTGCAGAACTCCACTATTTTTATAAAAAACTAAAAAAATACTAAAATATACTACTTGCGCCAAGAGGAGTTGTTAAATCATTTTTGATGTTTAAATTATAAACAAAATTTCCAATTTCAAGTCTATCACTATTTGAACTTAAAAACTCATTATCGATATAAACATTATTAATATTTATGTTTTTAACATAATGTTCTTCTTGATTGTCAAATCCATTTCTAATATCACGACAGCCACTAATTTTAACTAGAGATTGTGAAGCGTTCGACAAAACTAAAATATTATTTATATATACATCTTCAATAAAACCTAATGATGTAGTTGTGTGAATACTTGACCAATTTGAGGAATATAAATTTTGTATATCAATCAAATAAGGTGATCCATCACCACTTCCCATTCTGGCATTTTCTATCGTGATATTATCAAAATGAATATTTTTAATACGTGCATTATTCGAATTATGAATTGAAATCACTGCTTTGTGATAATTAAAAAGAACTGTAATGTCTTTAAAATAAACTTCTTCAAATGTTACACCAACAGTTTCATAACCAAGTTCCATGGATTGGGCCAAGTCTGTCCAAACTTGGCATTTTTCAAATCTAATGTTTTTTGTTCCACCATGTTCATTTCTATTTGACCGTTTTGGATAATTTTTTACAACCAAAGAATCATCCCAAGTTCTAATGAATGAGTTTTTGCATATCACATTCTGACATGATTGAACCGAAACACCATCACCATTACTTCTAGAAGAAATAATTTTTATGTCTTCAAGCAAAACTTGATTAGAAAAATATAGATTATAGCACCATCCAGCAGGATTTAAAGTTGTAATTCCTTTAAAAAGAATATTTGAACAATAATTAAATTCAAATGGAATTAATTTACTTCCAGTTTCAGCATTTCGTTCAAAATCAGCACCATATATAATTCCATCTCCTATAATTTCTATGTTGGATGCATTATTTGCAATAAAACCAGCTTTAATTACAGCACCTTTTTCTAAAATAACAGTTGTATTGCTTGATAAATGTATGAAATTAGAACCATTAATATAATTAGAATTATTTTTATCATATATTCCTTTTTTAAAAATTATTACATTTTTATTGTTCATTTCTGATTTATAACCATCAAGAGGATTAACAAATAAGTGAAAAGATAGATTTTTTAAAAAAGAAATGGTGTATTGTCCTGCTTCTTTTACTTTAAATTTTATAGTTCTACGATTAAAATCTTTAACATTTTCTATATTTCTATCACTTGGCATTACTCTTGTTGTCATTTCTTTAAAAGCAAAATTTGTTTGTAAAGTTAGTTCAACTTCGCCTTTTAAAGAAATAATAGCAACGCCAGCCTCAACAAAATTTGTTGGATTTGGTGTCCAAACTCTATTTGGGTTTGTATCGCAATGAAAAACAGGAATGCTTTTATCTCCACAAAATAACCTAAAAGAAGAAGCATAAATATCTTCATCGAGTTTATTTGCATAGTCTATTGAAAAATTATCACCTTCATATGGTAAAAAATAGTCATCTTCTAATATAAAAAACCCATTTTCATCCTTTTGATATGTTTTAACCTCACTATCGTCTGGACTTTCTGTATTATTATCTTGATTATTAGTAATAGGCGCCGATGAACAAGATGACAAAAATAATAAAACAATTGTACAAATTAGAGAAAAAAACTTAAACATTATTAAAATAGTGCTCCCTCATCCTCTTTTGAAAATAAATAAATTGAAGGTTCATCAAAAGACAAAGAAATAATATCTCCTTCTTTAACTTTATTTTTAAGTGATGTTGAGACAATAATTTTTTCATTAGAATTGACTAAAGAGCAATAAATTAAGCAATCTTCGCCAAGATGTTCGCATAGATTCACTTTTGCTTTAATATTTTGTTCAACATACGTTGGATCAGAATTTAAATAAATTGATTTAGGTCTAATACCTAAATAAAAATCCTTATTTATATTATTGTCATTAATTTTATTTTTTAAAGATTCAGAAGTAATATATTCAATATCGTTAAAAACAAGGTTTTTATTTTCATTTACAGTTGTTGAAATAAAATTCATAGGTGGGGTGCCAATAAATTCAGCAACAAATTTATTCACAGGATGTAAAAATAATTCATCAGGACTACTAACTTGTTGTATGTTTCCAACATCCATAACTACAATTTTATCACCCATTGTCATAGCTTCAACTTGGTCATGCGTGACATAAATAAAAATAGTATTCAACTTTTTATGCAAATTTGTGATTTCACTTCTCATTTGTCCACGCATTTTTGCATCTAAATTTGATAAAGGTTCATCTAAAAGAAATACTTTAGGTTTTCTTACAATTGCTCTTCCAAGTGCAACACGTTGACGTTGTCCACCTGATAAATTTTTTGGATAATCATCTAATCTATCCTTTAAACCTATTATTTCTGCTGCCTCTTCAACAATTTCATTAATCTCTTTTTTACGATTTTTCCTATAATTTATATTGAAAAAGTATTCTAAAGGTATTTTTTTATTAGTTAAAGGAAAGGCAATATTTTTCCTAACAGTTAAGTGTGGGTATAATGCATAATTTTGGAAAACCATGGCTATATTTCTATCTTTTGGATCAACTTCGTTCATTATTTCTCCATCAATATAAAGATCACCACTAGAAATTTCTTCAAGACCAGCAATCATTCTAAGCATTGTCGATTTTCCACAACCTGATGGTCCAACAAAAATCACAAACTCATTATCTTTTATTTCTAAATTAAAATTGTGAACTGCTTCTTTACCATTTGGATATATTTTTTTGACATTTTCAATTTTAATATGTGTTTGATTGTTGAGAACAATAGGTAATAATTCCTTAATATTTTTAATTTTGTAGTCTGATTCTTCAAAAAGATCAGCACCATTAATGCCGACAGCTTTAATTTTTGCTTTTTTTGCAGCTTCAATACCAGCTTTTGCATCTTCAACAACTAAAACTTCATCTTTTTCAAGAAACATTTTTCTTCTAGCTTTAGTGAAAACTTCTGGATGAGGTTTTGAATGTTTAATCATATTTCCATCTACGATAACATCAAACATATCTTTAATTTCTAATTGTTCAAGAATTTTAACTGTATTTTTACTTGATGAACCGATTGCTATTTTTATTTTGTTTTCTTTTAAAGATTTTAAAGTTTCATAAACACCATCTAATAAATCAGCCCTACTTAAAGAGGTTAAAGATGCAACATAAAGATTGTTCTTTTTTGTAGCTAAAGCCACTTTTTCATCATTTGAGTAGACTTTTGAGGCTTTTTCTAAAATAATTTCTAAAGATTCCATTCTAGAAACACCTCTTAATCTATTATTTATTTCTTCATCAAAATAAATATTTTCTTCTTTTGCGATTTGATTCCATGCTTCATAATGCAACTTATCTGTACTGACAATTACACCATCTAGATCAAAAATTACACCTTTAATCATAATATTTCCTCAATCTTTACATCTTTTCTATTTATAGTTATTTGATACTTTTTATTTCTAAAATTTATCTTAAAAGATAACATTTTCCAACCATGAATCAAGTTAGGTTTGAAATTAAGTTGATTGTTTTCATCAATATAAATTCCAGCAAATCCTCTAATCACGCCAAGATAAGCTCCGGCATTACTTGCTGGATGAGTTCCTCCAATATAGATTCCTCCAGCATACATCTTTTGATTCGTTCCTAAATCAATTGATGATGACTGACGAAACATTTTATATGAAGTTTTATAATCTTTTGCTAATAGTGCGCATAAAGAATATATTGAACTAGATAAAGAACTACCATGTTCTGTATAAGGAAGATAGAAATTATAATTATTTTTGATGTCTTTAAGAGAAAAATCATCCTTAAACATCATAAGCGTTGCAACAACATCAGCTTGTTTTATTACTCTTGTTTTTGTTGCAACCCCTAATTTTCCACCCCAATATTCATTTTTATGGCGAATCCTTTTCCTCACATCTTCAACTTTAACGTCTTCTAAATCAAAATAACCATCAAATTGTTCAAAAATCCCATTTTTATCTTGTTTTGGAATGTAAATTTTATCGATAAAATCAACAACTTCATCTCTAAATACATCATTTTTTGGTAAATATTTTAGTAAAACTTCACTTGCTTTTTTTATGGAATAGTTCGTGAAAAAATTATCATTAACCCTTTCGTGATACTCATCAGGTCCAATTACATCAAAAAAATGATACTCATTATTTATTACTTTTTTGTAGCTCATATAAAATTTAATACATTCTTTCATCATTTCTAAACCACCAAGTTCAAGCAATGAATAATCTTTTGTAAATTTTATATATTCTTCCAAGGAATTAACCATATCAGCTGAAGTATGTATTTGTTTTTCATTAAAATATGTTCTGATAGGTTCGTTTGTAAAAACATCAGTAACATTGTATTTTGAACACATTTCTTTTCCTTCTTGAGATTCCCAAGGATAGAAAGCACCTTCATAGTGATGCAATTTTGCATTTTCTTTTGCTTCTTTTAATGTATTTATTCGATAAAGTAAGTTATTTCTTGCAATTATTGGATCTGTGAAGATAAAAAATGGATTTAAGAAAATTTCAGTATCCCAGAAAATTGCACCTTTATAAGTTTGGCCACTTACACCTCTTGCTGCGATGCTATTTTTATTATCTTTATTAGATAAAATCAAAAGTTGATAAATGCTATAATCGAGCTCATCTTGAGCATTTTTATCACCTTTTATCGTAATTTTGGCATTTAAAAACTTATCTTTAAAAGCTTTAATGTGCCTATTTTTATAATCATTATAAATTTGTTTATTAACTTTAATACTGTCTCTATTTATTTCATTTGGGAAGATTTTCACTAAAACATAAATATTTCTCACTTCATTTTCTTTCAAAAAAGATGATAAATGATACATTGTTTCACCTTTTTTAACATCGAAATTAGAAAATTTATAAGTTGCAACTAATGAAATAACTTTATTTTCATTTGTTTTTCCATTAAAAGTTATTTTGTTATTGAATACTTTATAATTAGTTTTTTTAAAATGAGGTCCATTAATATCCCAAATATTTTTATCTAAGCCAACATCAATTTCAACATTTTGATCTTTTAATGCCCTTATTTGATAATGAAGTAAAAGAGAAGTATCATCAGATTGAGAGACAAATCTTTCACTTTTAATAATTAAAGATTTAAACTCTGTGTTTCGAGAAAATATTGCCTTTTCAATTGAAAGCGAAATAATATGAGAACAAGGTTCATTTTCTAAAACAGAACATGATTCAATATTATTTTTTACATATATATAAAAAGGATTAGGTAAATTTATCGTTTCACGCCATAAATTTTTATAGCGATCATAAAAACCAGCGACATTTAAAGCTACTAAATTGTCACTTTTATATTCTTCTAATGTTCCACGATATCCAAATTTTCCATTTCCGATTAAAAACATATTACCAAAAGAGGTAATATCATTTTTTGAATATCCTTTTTTAACTAATGTTTTCATCTTTTAAAAATATTTACCCCTCTCTTAATATTTTTTAAATGTCCATAAACTTTAATTTTTGTATCGCCGCCTTCATTCAAAATAGAAATTTGTTCTTTATCTACCTTAAATTTCATGAAATTATCGTTAATTGTTAAATTAAATGTATAAGATTTCCATTTTTTTGGTAAAGTTGGTGCAATTGATAGGATTTTTCTATCACTTCTTAATCCACCAAAACCATAAACAATATTTAACCAAGCAGCTGCAATTGAAGTCATGTGAATTCCTTCTTTTGTATTGTTGTTGTAATCATCTAAATCTAGTCTTGTAGCGAATCTAAAAAAGTCATAAGCTTCTTTTTCTTTATTAATTTGTGATGCTAAAACACTATGTACTGATGGAGAAAGTGATGATTCATGAATGCATAATGGCTCATAATATTCATAATTTGCTTTGATCTGATCAATTGTAAAATCTTGATTATACAAAAGCATGAACATCAAAACATCTGGTTGCTTAATTAAATCGTTCCTAAAAATTCGATCATATGACCAATGAGCATATAATGGAAAATCTTTATCTGGAATTTTTGAAGCATCAACATGTGGTAACTTAAAAAATCCATCATGTTGTTCGAATAATTTTGTTTTTTCATCGTATAGAATCAACATTTTATTCATTGCTCGTTTAATTTTTGAATAAAATTTATTATCTACACCACACTTTTTTTCAATTTCATCAAATTTATAGTTTTTATCGTTTTTAATTTTTAATAAATATTCAAAACTTTTTTTAGCCATAAAATTAGTGTATGTGTTTTGATTTACCATGATTTGGAATTCATCAGGACCCATTACACCATAATAACCAAAATATTTACCATCTTTTGAATATTCACCTCTTGTAATTAAGAATTTTGCAATTTCAATGAGCATTTCAATACCATAATTTTGCATAAATTCTCTATCATTAAACACATTCATATAATGTTCAATGGCATAACTTACTGCTGTTGTTGGTTGAAATTGACATGAAGCATGTTGCCAGAGTGTGCAGGCTTCTTCTCCAGTTCTTGTTGCAATTGGAAAACAAGCACCATCGCAGTCTAAATCTTTTGCTCTTTTTTTAGCTTCATTCAAAGTGTTATATCTAAAAAGTAATAAATCTTTACTAGCTTCCTTATTATTAAATAGATAATAAGGTAAACAATATGTTTCGCTATCCCAAAAAGCATGACCAGAATATGCTTCACCCGTCAAGCCTTTTGCTCCGATATTGTTGTCTTTTTCAAATCCATGATATGTTTGTTCGAGTTCAAAAAGACAAAATCTAATGCCTTGTTGGTTAGCTTTATCTCCTTCAATTACAATATCATTTTTAGAAAAAACTCTATTAAAGTAACGCTTATTTTCCTCATAAATTCCATCAAATCCTTTAGTTTTTAACAAAAATAGTTGAGTTCTGCAGGCTTTTTTGAAATTTTCAACATCGACCGGAGTTTTTGAAGCATCGTTAATTACAAGTCTATCAATAATTTTCTTTTCGCTATTTACAATAATTTTACTTGATACAATTAACTCATTGTCAGCAAACTTTACCTCTTTATTTTCAAGGTTTGTGATGTACATTCCAGTTGCTAAATATTGATTTGTAGTTAATGTTTTTAAAACTAAAATTTGATTTTCTAAATCTTTATCAATAACGTTCCAATAACATTTAGTTCCCCAATGTTTAATATGTGCATCAAGGATAAAATCAACGTTAAGTTCAACTTCATGATCACTTGAAAGTATTAACCTAACTGCTCCTTCGTGAACATTAACCATATTTAATAAACGCTCAAAGCGAATATTGATGCGATTATTATCTACAATCCAAGTAAATTCACGAATATATTTTCCATCTCTAAAATCTAGTTCTCGACGAAAATTTTCAAATTCAGATTTATTTAAATCTAATATTTCATTTTTATATTTGACTCTAATTTTAACCCAGTTTGTTGAGTTAATGGTAAAGTGAGTTCTTTTTGCAATACCTTTATAGGCATTTGGAATTTCATCACCGTATTCGATTATTCCATTATAATATGTTCCAATTAATTGATCTCCTGAATAATCTTCATCAAAAAAAGCTCGAATTCCAGAATATTCATTCGCTAAAGAGAACAAAGATTCACTTACCATCGCTCTGTCTTTATGAAATCCTTCTTCAATTAATTTATATGGATGAATTTTTAAATATTGTTTTTTAATTTTTGCCATAATTATTCTTTAACCCCACCTGCAGTTGCACCGCCAAGAATTTGTTTTTGGAATATAATAAATAAGATAATTTGAGGAATCATTGAAATAACAAGTAGCAATAAAAAGTCACTTGTGTCAAAAGTTGGTGTTGTCATTGTTCCAAGATTGTAGATATAGACCATGATTGTTGCTAGATCTTCATTTTGAAGAACTAATTTTGGTAATAAAAAATCACAATATGAGGCAGTCATTGTAAAAATTGCAACGACGCCAATAATTGATTTATTTAGTGGAATTACAACTTTAAAAAATATTTTTATATCTCCAAGTCCATCAATTCTAGCTGCTTCAATGAAACTTTTTGGAGTTTTTTCAAAAGAATTTTTAAGAAGCATGTAATAATAAGCATTTGCACCAAAAGTTAAACATAGTGGTAAATAGGAATTAATCATTCCAACTTTTGTGATTTCCATAAAAAGAGGAACAATCGATAAAGCAGATGGAATCATGTATCCAAGTAAAACCATTACATGAATTATTTTATGACCAACTGGTTTTATAACACCAATTACATAAGCTAGTAAGCCATTAAAAATTACAGAACAAATAATTGATCCAATAACGACAATCAAAGTATTTCCATAATATCTCAATAAATTCATCTTTTCCCAGACTTTAAAGATCTTCGTAATATCAAAAACCTCAGGGAACAATTGATATTTTGTTGAATTTATTTCTTGTATTGTTTTAAAAGATGTAATAAAAAGCCAAATAATAGGTACAAGTGCAACTAAAACAAAGAAAACAAGCAAAATTATAAAAAGAGAATAAATAATTCTATTATGAATTTTTCGATAATCCGAAAAATTCATAATTCCACTCAATTTATCTTTTAATCTTTTTGGTTTAAATTCTAAGGTTTTTTTATCTTTATGCTTCATTTGCTTTTCTCCTTAGAATTATTTAGTTTATTAACAATTGTAAAATAAATAATTGTAATAATTATGATGATTAAAGCCAAAATAACACTTGTTGCAGCACTTTTTGTATCTTCCATTTTTGTAAAATAATAGTATGAAAGTTGCATTAAAGACATTGCACTTGTTGCAGTTTGACCAGCGATAATCATTGGTTCATAAAAAACTTGGAAAACTGAAATTATTTGTAGAATCAAAAGTGTAAGAATTGTTGGTTTCATCAAAGGAAGTGTAATTTTAAAGAATCTTTGCATTGGACTTGCTCCATCAATCCTGCTTGCTTCATATAAATTTGTGTCAATATCTTGAAAATTTGACATATAAATCAAAGAAGTTCCACCAAATCCTTTCCAAGTCATTGCAACAACAATTAAAGGTATGACAATATCAGCGTTACTTCTAAAATCCATTCTTTCCATACCAAATAATGATCGAATTACATTTAGAATAGAATAAGCTTCATCGCCATAAATATTTTGAAACAAAAATACAACAGCAATTCCGCTAAGCATACATGGAATATAAATAGCAACTCTAAAGAAACCTTTAAAGTGAATAATTTCACTTAAAAATAAGCCAACAATCATTGGAATGAAAAATCCGATAATTATCGACCACAAAATATATTTAAAAGTGTTTACAAAAGCACTAATAAAATAATCATCCTTAAAAACATCTTGATAATTTTGAAGAAAAACAAAATTATTCATATCATAGGTATCAAAAAAAGAAATAATTATGTTCTTTACAAGCGGATACCACACAAAAAAAGTAAAAAGAATTAAAGTTGGAAGCATAATAAGCCATCCAACTACATTTCTTTTTATTTTGGATTTTAGTTTTTTCTTCTTTTTATCTTCCATATTTATTTATTATATTCTGCATCTAACTTTTCTTGATATTTTGCATTGCAGGTTGTAAGAATTGTTTGAGTATTACAAGTTGATGGATTTTCAAAAACTTGGGAAATTGCATTATCTAAAATCTCATACATTTCTTGAGGTAAATACTCTACTTCAGGATGTTTATTTTCATCAATATTATCAAAGAATTCATTGTAATAACCCATATTGACATTAATAAATTCATTTAATAATTCATCTTTGTAATTGACATATTCTTCATTAATCCAAGGTGAAATTTCTGGCATAATAGGTTGATTCTTTCTTTTTGCAACTTCAAAGCCATATCTCATTGCATCTTTTGAAATTTCTGTAATATTTGGAGAACGACCTATATAATCAAAAAACTTTAAAACACCTTCAACTTGTTCATCACTTGCATTTTTTGCAAAGACATAAGGTGTACCACCATATAAAGAATAGCGTTTATTTATTCCATCACTTGGCATTGGTACAAAAGCAAAATCATCCATATTCAAGTGAGCTTGGGTTGCAGCAAGTTTAATAACATCATTTCCAACAACAGCCATCGCAACTTGATTGCCAATTTTGTTGTACCATCCTTCATATTCAACAGATTTTTGATTCAATAATAAATCTTCATTTTTTAATTCTTTTATCCAGTCTAAAGCAGCAACTACCTCTTTAGAATCTAGATTTGCTTTAATTTTTCCGCCTTCTTCTTTAACTAAGGTTGCGCCAAAATTCCAAGCATAATTTGATAATTGCCAACCACCATTTTTATTTGTAGAACAAATATAAATCGCTTTTGTATCACTAGATTCACTAATTGTTCTGCCAGCTTCAGTTATTTCTTCAAAAGTAGTTGGATATAATGGTTTATTACTTTCATCATAAAGGACATATTTACCACTTTCATCTTTATCAATAAGTCCATTATCATAAAAAGTTGCAAGGTTAATCAATAAACCAAGACCGTAACCATCACGAGGGATACCATAAACTTGATCATCAAAAGTAAGGGCATTTTTCATCCCGCTTTCCATTTTATCTAACCAACCTAAACTATTAATTTGCGTTGTGATTGGTCTAATAAAGCCTGATTTAACTAACGATTCAGGTTCAGTAAACCAAGTTTGGAAAACAGTTGGAAGTGTTCCACTTCTAGCTCTTGCTATAATTGTATCCTTTGAATATTCGTAATGATCAGCAACAATTTCATATTGAGGAAAATCTTTTTCAAAATTTGTTTTCCATGAAGTGTACATGCTTACATCTTCTTTATCAGTTGAAAGAGGCCAAAAGCCAATTTTTAACTGAATTTTTGAATTTCCCCCACATCCAACGAGAAATGAAAGACTAAATAAGACTGAACAACATAATAAAAATTTATTTTTCATAAGATTTTCCTCAAGATTCCCATAAATTGTAGGGGAAAATTCCCCTACAATTTAATTATATATGATTATTTATAAGCAGCAATTTGTCCTTCTGCTGTAAATGGAACATAAATTTTACCACTAAATGTAATATTTGCAGTATTTGTTGTTCCATCACCGAAGTGAATATGTGCCCATCCATCATCTTTATAAGGTGTAGCACCTTCAAAAGTTTTTGCAAGATCAATCTTTAAAACAGTTGGATTTTCAGCATCATTTGAAATTACAGTATTTTGATCGATAACGTTTCCATCAACATCATAAACTTTTGAAGCATTTACAGCTCTAATTTCTGAACCTTCAAGACGTAAAGATGCAATTGTTGCACCAGTTTCATCTGCTGTAAGTGAAAGTTCTAATATTTTAGCGCCAGTTTCTTTTTGATTATAAGCACCAATATATGAATAACCTGCAGCTTTTTCAGAATTATTGAGTGAAAGTGTATCAATTCTACTCCATTCACTTATATAGTATCTTGTGTAACTAATTTCAGTGATTGAACCAGTTGAACCATCAAAGCCACCAGTATGTAAATGGATTCCTTCTGCTCCAAAATTTGTTGCTTCAACATCAATTGAAATAGTTAATGGTTGATCTTCGCTAAATGTTAAGTCTTTAGAAATTGGATTTCCATCAATTCCGATAACTTTATTGTCTTTAAACCAGAATTCTCCTGCATCTGAAGTGAATCTTAAAGATGATAAGTTACCTGTTCCTTTAATTGTGATGTCAGTTCTATATGCTCCACCTAAATAGACATATCCGCCATAGTTGTAAGCGCTAAGATCTGGACTAGCATTGAGTGAATTTGTTTCAGTTTTAACTCCAACTGTATTTGTAAAGTAAATACTATCGATTTCGACTGCGTTATTGAAATACATATCGATGAAATCATCAGTGCCAATATCACTATTCATTTCTTTCAAATCAATAATATAGTGAACAAATCCGTCTTTTTGATATGGATAATTATCTAAATCAGTTGGAATTGATTTTAATCCAGTACCTGCTAACCAATCATGTGACCACATTACATTGCTTGCTGCACTTGCTAATCTAAATCCTTCCATGTTACCTTTTGCAACGATAACCATGTAGCGTGAACCACTATGAACTGCATTTGCATTAGCTTCTTTAAGATTTACATATTGTCCTTCAGCAGGTTGTGCAATTTTTAAAGTGCCTTCACTAACTGAGACAAGTTGAGGATTGCTATAAGATAAAGCAACTTGGATTCCATCAGGAGCATAATCAGCTGAACTTGCAGCATCCCAATCACCAGTGAATGTTGTTTGTGTTCTATTGAAGTCATCAAATACGACTCTATTTTCAATATCAATTAGAGGATATTCTGATAAAGCTTCTTTATCTTTAAGATTTGTTAAGAAAATTGCAGAAATATTTAAATCAGTTGTACTTTCTATTTTTAATGAACTTGTTAGTGTAGTTTCAACAACAAAATCAAAATATGCACCATTAACTGCGCCAATGTCAGCAGCTGTTGAGTTAATACTTAATCCTTTTGAATCGCCATTTGCTTCAACAACGAGATATTGATATTCTTCATATCCTGCTGGTAAAGAAATTGTGTAACTTCCTTTATTGATATTTATACCTTTACGGACAATAAAACCAGTTGAATCAACCCACCATGGGCCAAATGTTGGATTTGCGTTTGTTTTTGGATGATCAAATACATCAACAACTGTTTTAGTTGTTCCTTTAGTAACTGAAACTTCACTAATTTCAATAACTTGTGAAACATTTGCATCTTTTTTAGCGTATAAATGGAAACCAACCATTGTTTCAAGAACTTTTATTCCGCTCTTTTTACCATCTGGGAGTAAATATTCTGTTGTATCGTCTTCGATTGTATTTCCTAAATCGATTTCAACATCTTGCCATTCATTAGATAATTCAGCTAACTTTTCATTATCTGAATTATATGCATCTTTTAAACTAATTTCGTGAAGTTGAACAGAGTCATCACCACGTAAACCTAAAACCAAATCATTAATTGATAATGTGCCTTCGCCAACTTTTCTAACTCTAAATGAGATTGCATCAGGATGCGAAGCAGCAAAAGTAGCTGAAGCTGTTTTATAGATAGATGCATCACCAGAACATGGGTATGATGGATCTTCTGAATCAACTAAAACACGAAGTAAATTTTGATTTTCTTTACCTGATAATGTGCCTTTTAAAGTTTCTGAAGAAAAATCATCAACCATTAAATCGAATTGAGAATTGTAATTTCTTAAAAGTGTTCCTTCTGCAACGTCTTTTGTAAATGGATTTTGGTGAGTTACTTCTGGAGTGTTATCTCCACTATTATCACCATTGTTTCCTCCATTGTTATCGCCATTGTTATCGCCACTATTATCACCATTGTTGCCACCATTATTATCATCTGGTGTAGGAACTCTGGAATTACATGCAGCTAAACCAAGAGTAGCAAGGAGCATTACGGCTAGAAATTTTTTGTTTTTCATAAATGAATCCTTTCCTTTATATTATTATAAATTAATTTATATTTACTCAGAATAAGCAGTAAATTCGGCTAATTGGCCACCATAGCCGCCTTTATCAGTATTTGAGTATATAATCACTTTGATAAATCTACCTTGAATTTTATTTTCAAGGGAAACAATATTGTTATTACCAGTTGATGGATCGAATAAATATGCTGTTTTTTGACTTGCAGTAACAAATTCTGCTTTATTTTTGTCATAGCTTGAATTATAAGGAGAAACAAGAATTTCAATTTCTTGAGTTCTTGCTGACCAAGCTAGAGATGGAGACAAGAATAAACCAAAAGTTTTTAAATCATAGATATCGCCTAAATCAATAACAAAATAAGCTGGTAATGTTTTACTTTCATAATATGATGTACCAGTTGGATCACCATCATTTACACGATTGATTGTGTAAACATCATTATGTTCTGTTGAATCAACAATTGCTTTATTGAAAGTAAGCGATGGTTGATAAAATTCAACTTCACTAATTTGATAATTTATTGCATTTGTTGGACCATTCACCTTAAATAATCTAAGTTGAATTCCATAATATTCTTGTGCAGTTATATTAATATCAATGCAATTATTGACAATTGGTGACATTTCATAAGTTCTTAAACCAACACTTCTAACGTAAGATTTTGCAGGATCTTTTAAAACCCAAACAGAAATTGTATATGTTGAATAATATTTATTATCATCTAAACCAATAATTCGAAGTGTTCCAACAGTAATTGCTCGATTGAAATTAACAGTTATTGCTGCAAATTCATCATTTTCGTTTTTCCATTCAGCATTTTGATAATAAGTTGTTAAATCATTATCATAAACATTATTTGCGCTATGGCCAGTTAAAGCAAAATCACCACTTCCATCATCTGCTTCGCTCTTATTTGTTGTACCTTTTCCATGAGTATTTGCAAATGTGAAACCTTCAGTTGAAGCTTTTGAACCAAGGAATGAACGATCAGATTCTTTCCACGAGAATGAAGGAGTGAGAATTCCATCTTGAGTTGGACTTTCTACTACATCAATTTTTGCTTCAGTATTTTTTAAATCTAATTTATAAGGAAGATAAATTTCAGCGCCATGAACTTCTTCAGCTTCAAAATTTACATTAGAAACGTAATTATTTGTTGTTAGCTTTAAATCTTGAGCATTACTAATATTTCTACCTTCAATTTCAATGCCTTTAATAGTTACATTTTTGATCATTGAAGTATCACTTTCACCAAGCATACGAGAAGAAATTGATGACACTCCACCTTCTAATTCTTCTTCGTTATAAACCTTAACATTATGAATGTTTACACCATCAATTGAGCCTCTATCTCCACCAGATTCAGTCCATTCAACGTTGTAAGCTATTGTAAAATCAATGAAAAAGTCATTTTCGCCATCAGTTTGATCATCCCCAAACATTGCAGCGTTTTCAACTGTAATATTTTCATATGTTACATTACTAATTTCTGCTTCATCACAATTGTGCATGCTAATTACAGCTTTATGAAAATTATTTAAGACAGTAATATTCTTAAAAGTAATATTTTTCATATAAGCACCATGAGTTTCATAACCAACTTCCATGGATTGAGCAAGATCTGTCCAAACTGTAACTCCATCAAAAGTTACATTTTCAGTTGTTCCTAAATCATTATTTTTGACAACTAAAGAATCATCCCAAGTTCTAACAAATCCACCTTTAACAGTAACATCTTTTGAACTTTGAACAGAGATTCCATCACCGTTTTGTCTAGCTGAAATAATTTTGATGTTATTAATTTTTACATCTTCACATTTATAAAGATTTATTACCCAACCAGCTGGATTTAAAAATGTGATATCTTCAAGGACAATATGTTTTGCATTTCTTAAAACTACAGGAACTGTGTAATCTGTATCACTTGTTCTTGTATAAATGTCCCCAGAAATGATTCCATGACCTTTAATAGTTAAATTTTCAACAACTTCGCCATGAATATCGCCATAAACAAAGGCTCCACCAGCAATATAAATTGTCGAATTATCTTTAACAGGAATAGTATCTGCTTTATATAAACCTGGACCAATGTAAACAATGCTATCATCATTTTTAGCCATTTCTTCAGTGATTTCGTCTTCTTCAATCTCATTTGTGAAAATATGAATAGCAGTTTTATAGTCATCGTTAAATGTCAAAACATAATTAGATTGATATTCAAGGTCAAAACTAAGCTTATTGCCATCAATTGCTATAGGAATTTGATAAGCAAGAGGAGATAATGATGCTGTTGTAATAGTTTCATCAGTATTGATTTCAACCTCCATATGTACTTTACCTTCAAAATCAAAAAGTACAACAGGAGCTTTTGTATCTTCAGTACTCCAAGTAAATTGTCTATTGTAATTAACTAATGTCTCATAAACAAATAATTCTTGACCTTCAACAGATACTTTGCATTTATCGCTACTTGTAAATGTCTTTGGCCCTTCATAAACCTTGATTTTTGTTTCACTTACTGTTTTATCACTCTCAATAAAAGTAGCTTCATAATCGACAGGTTTAGTAGCAATTGAATCATTATTATTTTTACAACCTGTTAGTAATAAAGGTAAGGCAAACGAACATGAAATGAAAAAACTAAAAAACTTATTTTTAATCATTATAGTTCCTCCAAAAATATCTATAGACCAATTATAACAACAAAAAAATTGAAAAAAAAGAGTAAGTTTATCGGTTAACAAAGGTTAACAAAGAAAAAAATCTCTTTTTGCAAAAATAAATAATTATTCATATTTTTTTGTTGAATTTCTAACGATTAGTTCTGTTTTTACTTCAATTATTTTTCGTTCAAAATTCTCATTTTCAATCGCTTCTTTTAATGTTTCCATTACTATACGACCTTTTTCTTCTATATTTTGTCTTACAGTAGTTAGAGCAGGAAAAACATAAGTGACCTCTTTAATATCATCAAAACCTATAATGCTTAAATCATCAGGTATTTTTTTACCTTTTAATTCATATTTATGTGAAATACCAATTGCAATTACATCTGCGCTACAAACAATAGCGCTGACTTTATTATCTTCCATAATTTTATCAGCAATCTGTAAACCACCTTCAAAATCTGGATAAGATATATATAAAAGATTACTATCAACTTCAAGTCCATATTCCTTAAGAGCAATTGAATATCCTTCATATCTTCTTTTATCTAATTCAGAACGAGATGCGGTTCCAACATATCCAATTTTTCTATGTCCTAGTTCAAGCAAGTATTTTGTAGCACTATACATTCCGCCTTTATCATCACTTCTAATATTTGTATATTTTGAAAATTCATCAGCATAAACATCAATAAAAATAATAGGCATCCTTAAAGATTCGACTTTAAAAGCTTCTTCAGTTGGAAATTTTCCTAACATAATTACAGCATCAAAATTTCTGCTTAAAGCCCAAGAAATAAAATCGTCTTGATTTTTATATCCTAAAACAAGATCGTAGCCAGAATCGCGATTATGTTTTTCAATCGCAGCTATAAACTCCATGTAAAAAGGATTTAATAGTAAATTTGATGACTTATTATCTTGCGAAATAGGTAAAAACAATCCAATTAAGCGACTTTTACCACAAGAAAGACCACGAGCATTAACGTCAGGAACATACCCAGTTCTTTCAATTTCATCCAAAATTTTCTGTCTTGTTTCTAAAGACATCTTATTATATCTTCCAGTTACGACATAACTAACTGTAGCTGGAGAGACATTTAATGATTTAGCAATTGTATAAATACTGACTTTTTTCTTTTCCATTTAAAATTATACTAATATATATTTAACAAAAATTCATTAATAAGAAATAAAAATTATCTAA
>JAQXNS010000120.1 GCA_029098125.1 bacterium | reverse complement strand
AGAAAAGTGCCATATGTTAGAAAAATCCAAACTTCTGAAACAAAAAGAAATTACGACTATGGCAGTTGGGTGGATTTTATCGAAGCAGAAGAAATAAAATAAATGATTCAGTTATTTGCCCAAATAAAAATCTAAAAGATTTAATATAAAAGTCGAAAAAAAGAAACGACGCTATTAGTATTGTTTGAACAGTAATGACCTCACTACCAAACATAAATAAATGAAGAATGGATAATAAGCCAGCAATTAACGAAAGCAATATGCAGATGCCTCTCATTTTATATGGTTTAAATATTCTAATTATGAACAAAACAATACACGCTATTGTTGTTAGAGAAGATAAAAACTGAGTAAAAAGTGCATATCCAATAGGAAGAACATCAAAGTAACTAGAGTATTTAACAACATTTACGACTTGGTTAGACTCATCAACTCTAGTAAATACCATTCCTAACAAATAAGGGATTATTTCTAACACTAAAACAATAGTTAAAAACACAAGCGATAAAATTACGATAGCAGTTCTATTTTTTGTTTCTTTTTCCATAACAATATGAATCGAGTAGAGAGTGAGAAACCATAGTTTCTCCGCTCCCTCTCACACCACCCTACGTACGGTCTTCCGTATAAGGCGGTTTAAACAAACATTCTATGCTATCGGTTTAAGATAGTACTCAAGAGGGTCTAAAAGCCCTCTTTTCTTTAGTCGTGAATTTGAAATTGCTTTAGTTATGCTCCAACAGTGACAAATGTGTTGGTATCCCTTTCTTGAATTAGAGACACATTTTGCTTCATTCTCACTTAATCCAAGTTTTATTAGAGCTTGTCTTCTTGTAAATGGTAATTTCCATTGTTTCCAAATTATAACTCTAATTGCATTTCTTAACCATTCACCAATTTTTGTGATTCTCATTTTCATAGAAGATTGTCGGTAATAGTTAATCCAACCTCTTAAAACTTCGTTTATCTTTTTAATTCGATAAGTTAAATCAATGCTCCAAGAACGCTTAACTAATTTCTTTAATTTAAGAAATAATTTTTTGAAACTTTCTTGATGAGGTTTTGTCTTCCACATATCATCTTTTGAATCTTTCCAAAATGAAAATCCTAGGTATTTAAGATTATTTGGCCTTGTGATATGTGTTTTTTCTGCATTAACCTTTAACTTAAGTTTTGTTTCAATAAAAGTAATAATATTTTTCATTACTCTTTCGGCTGAATACTCAGTCTTAACAAAGATAACGCAATCATCCGCATATCTTGCAAAATGTAATCCTCTTCTTTCTAGTTCTTTATCAAGTTCGTTTAAATAGATATTACTTAATAAAGGTGAGAGATTTCCTCCTTGCGGAGTTCCTATTGTTGTTTCTTCAAACTCTCCATTAATGAGTACACCCGCTCTTAGATATTTATGAATTAATGCAGTTACATCACTATCATTAACCATATTATCTACAAGTCGGATTAATTTGTCTTGCGGAACCTTATCAAAGAATTTCTCTAGGTCTAAGTCTATAATCCATTCGTATCCTTGATTTAATAATTCTAACGCTCTATCAATCGCATTTTGACATCTTCTATTTGGTCTAAATCCATAGGAATATTCACTGAACGTAGGTTCAAATATTGGTGTTAACTTTTGAACGAGTGCTTGTTGAATTATTCTATCGATAACTGTTGGAATACCTAACTTTCTTACTCCACCATTTGGTTTTGGTATTTCCACTCTCTTTACAGGAAGTGGCTTATACTCACGACTTTTGATTTGATTGATTAAGTCATTACCATAAACTTTTAGAAAATCCTTTACTTCTTCACAAGTCATATCGTCGACACCTGATGTACCTTTGTTTCTTGCGACTTGTAAATATGCTTGATTTAAATTGTCTTTAGATAAGACTTCATCCATCAATTTCATAGTTTTGCTTTTCCTCCTTTTGGTTTGCCTATCATCACTATTTTCGGCTTACTTTTCACAAGATACGCTTGTTACTTCTTATCCTTTCAAGTTAAATAGACACGCCCATTTGTACTTTGCAAAAGGTTTATTTATTCACCCCTTCATCTTTCGACTACTATGGGTTCTGCTGACTTCTAGTGACAAACCTTTTTCGACTTCGAGTTTCCCCAAATTCACTAGACCTCACGGGGTAAGACATATATCTTTCTAGCCTTGAGTACTTGATTTACCGATTAACTATTACGGTAGTTTATGATTTTAATATGATTTGTTATTTCATCACTAGTTAATCGCCTTATATCAAGTTTCTTTTCGTTACCCAGTCTATTTGCTATTCTCTTCTTTCATCCCATACCTCACGATACTAGACTTGAGCTTCGCTATGTAGTTATAACGACTTTCCTACTCGGGACTTTCACCCTTTAGATATATGACATGCCCGTCACACAAATGAAAAAACCCTGCAAAACTCAGGCTTTTTCTTTAATTTTAGGGTACGAACATTTTTTCGTACCACTAAAAGAAAAGCCACCCATAAAGGATGGCCCATTTAACGCTGGTTCAACATTTTGTCAAATCCATATTTCCCAAGCGAAATAAAAATATAACTACAAAAAAATCCGACTCATTATTTAAAGAACCTTATTTAATAGCCTGATTATATTTTAAGATATCTTTATATGCTCTTGCCTAAAGAATAAGCTTTATTTTTAAATTCATCAGTAAGAGTATTTGGTTCAGTAACTGAAGTAGCTAGCAAAGTTTCTTTTAATTCAACTCCATCAAAACATTCAATCCAGCCATTTAAAGCAATGATGGTTTTATCTATTACATGCGAACTATCATCTGCACATGATGCAAGAAGATATATTTCTTTAAAATTATTATGTTTAACATACATTGGGTTTAACCTATCTAAGAATGTCTTAAGTTGACCAGACATACTGTAATAATATATAGGTGTTGCAAATACTAATACGTCTGCACTTGATATTTTTTCAAGGTAGTCTTTTACATCATCATTGATAACACATTTACCTGTTTTTTGACATGAAAGACAACCTAAACAAAATTTTAAATTTATATCCTTTAATGATATATATTCAACATTGTTTTTAATTGATGCACCTCTAACAAACTCTCTTGCAAGTATTTCTGAATTACTTCCATTTCTTAAGGAAGATGAAATAACAACTACATTTTTCATTAATTTAGGCTCCTTAATTATAATGATTTAATAAATATTTCTTTAATTTCTTCTTTGTTTAATAGCTTATATCCGCCTTCAAGAATTATAGTTGCATTAACTAGATCATCTACCATTTCTCTAGTTGCTCCTAATTCACTAATATTCATTATAAGACCAAGTTCATTCATCCAAGCTTCCATAGCTTCAAGACCTAAAGAAGCAACCTCTTCTTTAGATCTATTTGTATCATCTATGTTCCATACGTTTTTAGCAAATCTTACGAATTTATTCAGTCCATATTTCATAATATAACGATAATATGGTAAAGATACAGCCGATAAAGTCATACCATGAGTTGCATTTGTAATAGCTCCCACTGCTTGTCCTAACATGTGAACCATCCAATCTGTAGATTTACCTTTTTCAACAAGTGTATTTAAAGCCCATGTTGCTGTCCACATAATATTACTTCTTGCTTCATAATCATTTGGATTTTTCCTAGCAATTCGACTTGAATGAATTAAAGAACGCATTAATCCTTCACTAATATAATCACTTGTATTATCATCATCGCCAGAAAAATATTTCTTTTTATTGGCAAAAGTCTAAAGGAGTCTAAAAATATGATTTTATAATACTATTTAGGATTATTAGCAATCTATAAAATGTCTATATCTCAAATTATTCAATATGTCTTTAAAAGAAAAAGTTCTGATTTTTTGGTATTTCCACTGTTTTATATCTTATTTAATAATAGAATTATCAATTTTATTTTGTTCTCTGATTTTCCTTAAAATAGCAACACTCTTTTAATATTATCTTCGCTATTAAAAGAGATATTTTTGCTTCTAGCATTCTTTCTATTGCTTGAAGAATATCTAATAAGTTCAAAAACTTGTTTGAGACATATGTCCCCAACAAGTTTGATTAAAGAGAACACGAAATATTGCAATTAGTGAAGTCGTTCAATCACGAAAATGCAGCATAATACTAAATTGTATTAAACCTATTGTTCTTGTAATGGCAAAGATGAACCGTTTCAATACAACGCCCACCATTGCAAACCTTTTGCACATTTCTAACTATTTTTTCAACTTTTTGAGCTATTTATTCTCTTGCATAAACGTGATTTTCTTTTAAAAGATGAAAAACTTCAAAATCTAATTCGTTGGCTCTTTTAGGCAATTCAGTAGTGACATCACTAGTGACATTTACAGTGTCACTAGTTTTGTCACTAGTTTTGTCACTAGTTTTATCATGTAAATCGTATAATTTTTAGCACCCCCACTTCAAATAGTGTTAACAAGACTAAGAGCTATTAAAAAGACTTATAATGCTGGCTAAATGTTTATCCCATATTTTTCTTTCGTTCTCTAATCTCATCAAACGTTTTCTTACCTCTTGTAAAAAAGACACAAAGAATAGTAAAGAATCGATTGTTCGAATCTAGTTTGACGAAGAAAAATGCAAAAATAGGTTATAAAACATG
>JAQXNS010000119.1 GCA_029098125.1 bacterium | reverse complement strand
GCAGTTTTTCTACATCAAATAATGATACTCAAAAACTAAAAATATCTCAAAAACCCTGCAGAACCCCAATATTTTTGTAAAATTATTTAATATTAGTAAACTTTTTTAAG
This sequence comes from bacterium, assembly GCA_029098125.1. Taxonomy (GTDB): domain Bacteria; phylum Bacillota_I; class Bacilli_A; order RFN20; family CAG-826; genus Onthovivens. The sequence continues at coordinate 9,328 of JAQXNS010000119.1, read as the reverse complement.
AAACTTTTCTTATGCTCATTATATGGTGGATGCTTAATGTTTAACTCATGTTTTCCTTTAACTAAAACACTTCGAGAATGTGAAAAAGTATCAAAAGAATGTGATCCATGATACTGGCCCATTCCACTATTTCCAACTCCACCAAAAGGCAAATTTGGATTTGATAAATGCATGATTGTGTCGTTTATTGAGGCTCCGCCGCTTGAAATTGTGTTAAGAATCTTATTAGCATTTTTCTTATTTTTAGTAAAAATATAGAGTGCAAGTGGCTTCTCTTTTTCCTTAAGAATCTCTAAAACTTCATCGATATTTTCATATTCAATAATAGGTAAAACAGGACCAAAAATTTCTTCTTTCATAATTGCATCAGAAAAATCTGCTTCAACAACTGTAGGTTCAATAATTAAATTGTTAGTTTTTCCACCAAAAATAATTTTATTTTTATCAATTAATCCCATTATTCGATTAAAATGTTTTGCATTTATTATCGATGGAAAATCATTTGTGATTTTTCCATCCACAAAATAAAACTTATAAATATATGATTTTATTAATTCGATTACTTTATTTTTATTATTTTTACTAACAAGTAAATAATCGGGTGCAACACAAGTTTGTCCAGCATTTAAAAATTTACCCCAAACTAGTCTTTTAGCTGAAATTTCTAAATCTGCATCATCTAAAATTATAGCTGGAGATTTACCTCCAAGTTCGAGCGTTGTTGGAGTTAAATTTATAGCTGCTTTTTGAGCAACAATCTTTCCAACGTTTGGAGAACCGGTAAAGAAAATATAATCGTATCTTTCATTTAACAAAAAATTATTTTCATTTCTTGAACCAAGAACAACACTTATATGATTTTTGTCAAAATCTTTGAAAATTTCATAAATTATTGAACTAACATTTTTAGAATAAGCACTTGGTTTTAAAATTACAGTGTTTCCAGCGGCAACACTACCAATTAATGGAATTATGGATAATTGAAATGGATAATTCCATGGACTAATAATCAAAGTTACACCATATGGTTCTTTAATAACATAACTTTTTGCAGGAAAATTAATCAAATTTGTGCGAACTTTAGTAATTTTTGCTAATTTTTTCAAATTTTTAATGAAATAATCAATTTCAACAAGAACCATTGAAATTTCTGTTGAAATTACATCAAATTCACATTTATTGAAGTCTTTTTTGAAAGCATCAAAAAGAGGATTTATGTTTTCTTTAATCCTCTCTTTAATCTTTTTTAATGTTTCGATTCTAAAATCGATATTTTTTGTGTTATTGGATAAAAAATATTTACGTTGATTAATAACTAAAGAATGAATTTCTTCTTGAGTCATTAGTTTTTACCACCCATCAAAGATTTGATATATTCGCTTTCTTTTGCTACATCTAATCTAGGGAATAGTGCGTTTCCTTTTTCAACTTTATGATTATCAAGTAAATGAATATTTAAAATATTATCAAAATCAGCCTCATTTTCAGTTAAACCAAGCATTTTATAGACTTCTTTTGATTTGATAACAAGAACAGGTTCAAGGAGTTTCGTTCCAACAAAAATAATATTTGCAAGGTGACTCATTACAGATTTTAAGTTATTTTCTTTTGTAGGATCTTTTGCAAGTGCCCATGGTGCCATTTCTTCGATATATTTATTTGCTCTACCAAGTAAATTCATAACATCGATGTATGCTTCTGTAATGTGTAGGTCATCCATTTTTTCAATGAATGAAGAAACAGTATTTTTAGTTAAAATTTCAAGTTCATTATCAAATTCATTGACACCTGGAGTAAATTCAGGAATTATTCCATCAAAATATTTTTGAATCATTGAGACTGTTCTACTGACTAAATTACCAAAATTATTTGCTAAATCCATATTTGATCTTTCAGCAAACTGTTCAGGTGTAAATTGACCGTCTTGTCCAAAAACAACTTCTCTAACTAAGTAATATCTAACTGTATCAACGCCATATTTATCAATTAATGGATATGGTGAAACAACATTTCCTTTTGATTTTGACATTTTTCCATCTTTCATCATGAGCAAGCCATGTACAAAAACACGATCTGGAAGTCTTGCACCGATTGATGTTAAAAATTCTGGCCAATAAATTGTGTGAAATCTAGTAATATCAGCTCCAATTACATGAATAATTTCAGATTCTTCACTTTCCCAGAATTTTTTGTATAAAGAATCATCGTTTGAACCATAACCTAAAGCGCTTATGTAATTACATAATGCATCAAGCCAGACATAAGCAACGTGTTTTTCGTTTTCTCTAATTGGAACGCCCCATTTAAAACTTGTTCTAGAAATGCATAAATCTTCTAATCCAGGTTTTATAAATGTATTTATCATTTCATTTTTTCTATTTATTGGATAAATAACATTTTCTTTGTCATACCATTTTAATAATTCTTTTAAATATTTATTTGTATTAAAGAAATAACTTTCTTCAGTTGCACTTGTTACTGGACGATGGCAATCTGGACATAAATGTTCTTCTCCAACTTGGGTATCAGTCCAAAATGATTCACATGGAACGCAATACCAACCTTCATATTTTCCTAAATAAATATCATTATTTTGATACATTTTTGAAAAAACATCTTGGACAACTTTAATGTGTCTTTCTTCAGTGGTTCTTATAAAATCATCGTTAGAAATTTCTAAACTTGTCCATAATTTTTTAAATGTTGAAACAATTCCATCAACATATTCTTGAGGTGATAAGCCTTTAGCTGCAGAATTCTTTTCAATTTTTAATCCGTGTTCATCAGTTCCAGTTAAAAAATATACTTCGAAGTGTCTCATTCGTTTATATCTAGCAAAAACATCACAAAGTGTTGTGCAATAAGCATGACCAATATGTGGGTCGCCGCTTGGATAATAAATTGGTGTAGTTATATAAAATCTTTTCTTTTCCATCATGAGACTCCTTAAACGTTAATAGTTTATCACTAAATTTAAACTTTCTAAACAAATGAACAAAAAAACAACCTAAAAACCGCTAAAAAGCGGCTTTTAGGTCGATGTTTTGTAAGGTATTAACAAAATCTTTTCTCTATTTCTAGAGTATTAGAAAGATTCTCCCCCTCGTTGATTTGCTAATAAATAATCAAACCAAAGAATCTTCTCCAATAAAAAATAGTATAGAAACAAAAAACGTTAATTTAACTAATTTATGTTCCGATTTTAATAAAATTTTAATCATTAAATAAAAAAACTAGTTAAATTTGGTATCTAACTAGTTCGACTTTCAATAATAAATTTTTAAAATAATTATTTTGTTCTGTTGTATTTTTTGTTGAAACGATCAACTCTACCATCTGCTTGTGTAAATCTTTGTTTACCTGTGTAGAATGGGTGGCAATTTGAACATGTATCAACTCTGATTTCTTTTAATGTTGATTCTGTTTCAAATGTGTTACCACAAGAAATACAAGTAACTTTACATGTGTGGTATGCTGGGTGAATTCCTTTTTTCATACTGTTTACTCCTTCCGCCTTAAGAATCAATGCGTTCTTAAAGAAAGCACGTGTTGTTAATATACTTAAAAATCGAGCGATTTTCAAGAAAAACAAGTAAATTTTTGCTAATCTCTGATAATTTATCAGTGTTTGTTTGGATATTTGTTATATATATCCTTATAATATTTGTCCCAAAGTTTTGCAACGTTCTTTACGCTATAAAATTCTTTGAGTTTTAGACTATCTTCTTTAATTTCATTATAGAAATCTTTATCATCTTTTAATCTATTAATTAAGCTAGAAAATTCATCATTATCATGGCCAACTAAATAATGTGAAAGAAAAATATCTTTATATAAATCAAGATCACGAACTAAAAATGGCAATTCTGCGTTTACGCATTCAAGCAATGTCATTGGGAATAATTCTTGGTAGCTTGGAAGGAAAAGCATATCAGCCATATTAAAGATTTCATTCATGCGTTTTCTTTCAACAATACCTAAAAATTTTAAATTTTCTGGTGGATTATCAATTATTTTTTTAATTTCATCATATCCGGCAGTAATTTTTCCAAAGCTAAAACCCCCAGCCCAAACAAATTGAATATCTGGATTTTTTAAAGCAACTTTATAAAAATCAATGATTCCTTTTCTGGTTTGTGTTTGACCAACACCTAAAACAACAAATTTATTTTTGTCAATCTTAAACTCGTCTCTGATTTTATCTTTCATTTCCTTATTTAAAGGGTGAAATTCCTTATCACTTACTGAGTTTGGAATATATGTAATTTTGTCTTCTGGAATTTTAATGTTTAAAAGATCTTTTTTAAAATATGGGTTTACAACAACTACTTCATCCGCTTTACGATAAAATTTTAAAACATACCATCTATATGGTTTGAAACACCACTTAGGTAATTTTAAACTTCCATCATCAATTTCAGGAATGAAATGAACATAACAAATATTGATTTTTTTCTTTCTGAATTTAAAGAAAAATGATGGATTTACTGTATGAAAATGATTAATATCATATTTTTTTGGATTCTTTCCATTTATCGAAACTTCAAAGTCGTCTAAACCTTGAATAATTTTTACTTGTTCAAAAAAATTTGCACCGACTCCTTGACCTTCAATGTCAAGTCCGCCAGCGTACATATTTACTTTTAACTTGCTCATGATTTGTTTCCTTTAATATTCTAATTCTAGCACAAAAAAGTAATAAAAAATGACTAATGAGAGATAATTTTAGTTTATTTAAGCAAATTTAGTTTTCGATTTAGACAATTCAACTTTACATTCTTCTTTTTTAAATGACAAATATTTAATTTATTTTATAATTAAGTGCGGAGGAAATTTTAATGATTAGTAAACAATTAGCATTAGATGTAATTAATTATGCAACATCTACTGGTGCAGATTTTGCAGAAATTTTTTACGAAGATTCAACTTCAAAAGTAATCACAGTTGAAAACGACAAAGTAGATTCTGTTAATTCCTCAAATATTAATGGTGTAGGTCTTAGATTATTAAAAGGAACAAAGAGCGTTTATGGTTCAACGAGTGACCTTTCACAAAAAAGTTTAATAGCTCTTGCTGATACACTAGCAAAATATTTTGAAGGTAAAAGAGTTTTAGAAAAAATAACTGGATTTACAAAAGTTCCAGTTAAACGTATTCATAAAAAATACACATCTGTTTTTTCAGTACCAACTCAAGATGTGATTGACTACTTGAAAAAAGCAACTTCTATAGTTAAAGGTTATAGTGCTGAAGTACGTAAATCAAACGCAACTATGATCATGAAAGAATCAAAAATTGTAATTTTTAATAGTGATGGAAAAACTTATTCAGATAACAAAGAATACGGCAGATTGGCTCTTCAAAGTATCGCAGGAAATGAAAAAGGTATCCAAGCAAAATTTGATGGTCCAGGTGCTCAAGGTGGATGGGAATTTTTCACAAATCAACTAAATATTGAAGAACTTGCAAAAAAACATGCAGAAAAATTAATTCTTATGCTCCATGCAAGAGAATGTCCAAGCGGAAAATTTCCTGTAGTCATCGGAAATGGATGGGGCGGAGTTATTTTCCACGAAGCTTGTGGTCACCAACTTGAAGCAACTAGCGTTGCAAAAGGTATGAGCGTATTTTCTGGCATGAAAGGTGAAAAAATCGCTAATGAATGCGTAACAGCGTACGATGATGGTTCAATTCCAAATGAATGGGGTTCAAATAATCTCGATGATGAAGGTCTAAAACCACGTAAAAATGAACTTATCAAAGACGGTATTTTAACTGGATATCTTGTTGATAGTTTCAACGGAAGAAGAATGAATGAACCAGGAAATGGTTGTTCAAGAAGACAAAATTATAAATTTGAGCCAACTTCAAGAATGTCAAATACATATATTGCAAATGGAAAATCTACAAAAGAAGAAATCATTGCTGCAACAAAACTTGGAATTTATGCTGTTTCATTTGGTGGAGGAAGCGTTGACCCATCAACTGGCGACTTTAACTTTGGTTGCGATGAAGCATACATTATCAAAGATGGAAAAATTGGCGAACCTGTAAGAGGTGCAACCCTTGTTGGTAATGCTCGCGACATTCTAAAACATATTGATATGGTTGGAAATGACTTAGCATTTGGTCAAGGCAACTGTGGTTCTGCGTCTGGTTCAGTTCCTGTAAACGTTGGTCAACCTACAATTAGAGTTGATGAAATTGTTGTTGGAGGAAGAGGAGGATCTATTGATGAATTCTAAAAAATATTTTGCTCTAGCAAAAGAAAACGGCATTGATGTCTGCGAATTATCACTTTCTAAAGATACTTCATTAAATTTTGAAATTTTTAAAGGTGAAGTTATTTCATATTCAGTTGAATTCTCAAAAGGAATTTCTTCAAGAGGTATTTTCAACAATAAACTAGGCGCGTCATTCACTGAAAAAGATGATAAAGACACATATATGTTTTTAATTAACGCAATTAAAGACTCTGCATCATTAAGTGAAACATTAGACGAGGCAATTATTTTCAAAGGAAGCGAAAAATATAAGAAAAAATCAACTTTTTCTAAAAAATTAGCTGCTTGGACAGTTGATGAAAAACTCAAAATTTGTCATGAAATTGAGAAGAAATTAATCGCAGCTGATTCAAGAATAAGTGATGTTGAGGTTATGTATTCTGATTCTTCATCCGAATCTGAAATTATTAACACATACGGTTTACACTTAAAATCAAAATCGAACTACTTCACAATTTATGCAAGCATTGTTGTAAAAGAAGGAGCAGAAATAAAATCATACTACGACCTCATTTTTGATAACGATCCAGCAAAAATCGATGTTGATAAATTTGTCAAAGACATTGTCGAAGCAGGTTTAAGAAAATTACACGGTGAAAGTATTAAAGCCGGTTCCTACAAAGGTGTTTTATCAAGAAATTGTGTTTCAAGTTTGTTAAATGCTGCACTTTCTAGCGCAGTTGCTGAATCAGTTCAAAAACACACATCAGTTTGGGAAGGGAAATTAAATACTAAAGTCTTTAGTGAAAAGCTAACAATTTATGAAAAACCTTTAGCAAATAACTTCTTCTATACATACTTTGATGGCGAAGGTGTTGCAACTTACAACAAAACCGTTATTGAAAAAGGTGTTTTAAAAACATACTTCTACAACTTAGTTACAGCTAAAAAAGATAACGTTGCTTCAACCGGTAACGGAACTAAAAATGGTAGCAAAGTTGGAACATCATTTGGCAACATTTTTGTTAAACCTGGCAGATTAAGCGAAGAAGAGTTAATCAAAAAGATTGGAAATGGTGTTTATATTTCAGATATTTCCGGTTTACATGCTGGTTTAGATGCAAATAGCGGTAATTTTTCACTTCAAGCAGAAGGCTTCCATGTTGTCGATGGTAAATTAGGCAGCCCATTAACATTATTTACAGTTAGCGGAAACATTTTCGAATTATTTAACAGTGTCATCGCTGTTGGCAATAATTTAAAACTCTTGCCAAGCGCAACTTTTGTCCCTTCAATTGCATTTAAAGGTTTAAAAATTTCTGCTGAATAATCAAAAGTCTTCATAAAAAATAGCTATTATCACATTTCTTTGATAATAGCTTTTTGTTTTGCCAAAATGTTATAAAATACCAATATTTTTATCCACTAGTAGATTATTAGTAGGTTTCTAGTAGGTTTCTAGTACATTTCTAGTACATTACTGGTAGATTTTTTAGTTTTTCCTTTTTAGAATATATAAAATGCCAATTGTTTTTGGTCCACAATGTGATGAAACAACACATCCAGCTCTTGTATGTCTGATGATTTTTGGATCAATTATTTCGCCTAATCTCTTAATAATGTAATTATCTTCACCATCCATGTGTCCACTATCAGTGACAAAGACATTATCTAAATCAATGTTATTATCATTATAATCTTTTAAAAATTCTTCAATTTGTTCATCAACTGCTTTTCTATATAAACCTCTTGGTTTTTTGTAAACAGTTAATTTTCCATCAATAACTTTTGCAACTGGGTGAATCTTGAGCGCATGAGCGAAAATTTTTGTCATACCAGAGCATCTTCCACCTTTATATAAATAATCTAAGCGGTCAATGCAGAATTTAGCACTTACTAAAGGTACTAATTCACGTACTTTTGTTGCAATTTCATGAATATTTAAACCTTCATCTCTATATTTGACCATCTTAGAAACAAGCAAACCAATACCGGTTGATAAATTTTGAGAATCAACAACTTCAATTCTATCATCATCAAATTCTTGTTTTGCAATCATAGCATTGTTATATGTTGAAGAAAGTCCACTACCAATGCCAGTAAAAATAATGTCACAGCCCTGATCGACATATTTTTTAAATAATTCGATCATTTCGCCAATGTTTTTAGCTCCTGTTTTTGGAGTGTTCCCACTTTCAACAACTTTTTTATAGACTGTCTCGCTATCAATGTCGACACCATCCAAATAATCATGGTCATCACCTGCAAATGAAACATGTAATGGTGTTAAAACAATATCATTTTTTTCAACATATTCTGGTTCTAAATCACATGTTGAATCAGCAATTATTATAATTTTATTCATATACTCTCCTGCTAAGTAAATAAATTTTACCATAGAAAAAGAAAAAATAATAACTCATTTTATATAGATAAAAAGCAATATTTCTATTATTTTTGATTATTTTACTAATTCAAACTTTTATTAATACACCAAAAATTGTATTATTGAACACGTTGAGGAGAATTTACATATGAAAATTAAAAAAGAAAATAAAGTTTCAACACTGATTAAGGATTTCAAGAAATTCATTTCCAAAGGCAATATAATTGATATGGCTGTTGGTGTTATCATGGGTTCTGCATTCAGTGCAATTGTCACAGCATTTACAAAAATCTTATTATCAGTTTGTACTTGGAGTGTTCCAGGTGGTTTAAATGGTCTCGTTACCGTTCTTCCAGCATTAAATGAAGCTCAAGCTGGTTATAATCCTGCAATTGGTCTTGATCAAAAATTTGATGCTAGCGAATTACAAACTTTAGCTCAAAAACTTGCAAATGCAAATTATGGTGAGGCTGCAGTTGCAGAAAACACAAATCTAATTGCTAGTTGCAAGACAGAAATCATCGGAAAATACACATTACATGGAACAATTTACACATATAATCAATCTGCTGTTATTGATTGGGGTGTATTTATCAACGCAATTATTTCATTTTTAATTATCGCATTAACATTATTTGTTATCGTCAAGATTGCTTCATTTGTTAGAACTAAAAGAGAAAACTTCAAAAAGAAACTCGAAGCTGAAATTTATGAAGGT
>JAQXNS010000118.1 GCA_029098125.1 bacterium | reverse complement strand
GCGTATGCGATAGATGCTCAAGCTAAAAAAGAAGTTTCACATCACGAGTTAAAAGAAAGCCAATGGAATAAATTAATTATGAGGTATTGTTTATAACAAAAATAATTGATTTTACTAATTATGAATTAAGCCCTAGAAATTTAGAGTATGGCGAAAGAGTTGAAGAAAAGAGATTTTGAATGGCTGAAAATCACGAAAAAGGGAAAAACAAAACCAAATTATACTGAAATAGCAAGATAATTAAATTGTAATTTTTAGAGCAAAATTACTATATTTACAATAGAATTATTTTTGGCTAAAATAAAGTTGTACTTTACTTTAGCCAGAAAATGAGGTGCTATTATGTATTCAATAAAACGAAATATTGAGAATATTTTAAAAGAAAGAGCTTCAACGAATAAAGCAATATTATTAACAGGACCTAGACAAGTAGGAAAATCAACATTAATTAATCATTTATTTAAAGATGCTAATAAAGTTACGTTTGATGACGATTTGTTATTAGCGCAAGCTACGGAAGATCCGCAGATGTTTTTATATAATAATCCTTGTCCTTTAATAATAGATGAGGTTCAAAAATGTCCAACAATATTTAATAGACTTAAAATTGTGTTAGATAACACAGAAGAAATGTCTAACTTCTACTTAACAGGCTCACAAAAATTACAATTAATGGAAGGAATAAGTGAATCATTAGCTGGTAGAGTGTCTGCTATTGAACTTGATGGTTTATCAATGAGAGAAATTTATAATATATCCTTTAATAAGCATTTTGCCCCAACAAAAGATTATATTGAGGAAAGAGAAAAATGTTTAATTGATTATAAAGATATTTGGACTAAAATTCATCGTGGATTTTATCCTGAACTTTATAGTAATAAGAAAAAAGAGTGGATAGATTTTTACCAATCATATGTAAAAACATATCTTGAAAGAGATGTGAATAAAATAATAAAAGTCAAAAATCATTTAACATTTGTGAAATTTATGACTAGCGTTGCTTCAAGAACTGGGCAAGTTTTAAATTACAAGAGTATTTCAGCTGAAGTTGGTGTTTCAGAGGTTACAGTTAAAGAATGGATTTCAATTCTTGAGAAAAGCGGAATCGTTTATATTTTAAAACCATACACACCTAGTGTATTATCTAGAGCAATAAAAAGTCCTAAATTATACTTTAGGGATACGGGACTTGCATGTTATTTAACAAGATGGCTAACACCTGAAACGCTTAAAAATGGCGCAATGTCAGGCGCTATGTTTGAGACATTTGTGATCAATGAAATACTAAAATCATATTCAAACGAAGGATTAGATTACGATTTCAACGTTTTTTATTACAAAAGTAAAGACAAAATAAAAAAGAATGTTGATGGTAAAGAAGTAGCTATTGATGGTGAGATCGATTTGATTATTTCAGAAAATGGCATTTTATACCCAATTGAAATTAAAATGACTGCAAATCCTAAAGCAGAAATGACCTCAGAATTTGATGTATTAGATAAAGTTAAAGAATCAAAAAGAGGAATGGGAGTTATCATTTGCATGTATGATAAAAAAATATATCTTAGAGAAAATTTAGTGGTTTTACCAATAAATTTTTTGTAGATAAACTATGATAAATTCTTTCTATTTTAGTGAAAAACACTGTTGAAGTGCTTGAATCGATAGAAAAATCAACGATTTTAATCATAATTGATCAAGGAATACAATATTTTGTTAGTAAACATTAAAAATTGGAAGTTTAAAAGGAAACTAAATCGCTTATCCAAATTTTATTATTAATTATAAAAATGAATTTTATTGTATCATGATGTTACAGTAAATGATGCGATAAATGATACAATAAATGATACAAATGATACAATAAACGATACAAATGATACAATAAATGATACAAAAAAATACGATTTAAAAGCTTTTGAGAATGAGTTATATCAATTTATTTTAATTAATGGAAGATTGAATAATATAAAGGTTGCTATGGATGAATTTAATAAATCTCATATTACTATTCAAAGAGCAATTAATACATTAGTTAGTAAAAATTTGATTAAAAGAGTAGG
>JAQXNS010000117.1 GCA_029098125.1 bacterium | reverse complement strand
GCTTCATTAATTTTTGTATTAGCGATTGGTTCTTTAAGTGTAGTTTTAAGAGCTAAATTTAAAGATAAATATATTGATTAATATGAAAGAATATATCAAATATATTCGCTCGATGGTTGGCCATAAAGAAATTATGGCAGTAGGAGTTTGTGTTTTTCTCATTAATGAAAAAGAGGAACTTTTACTTGAAACTCGTAGCGATAATGGTCTTTTATCTATACCTGGTGGTGCTCTTGATATGGGCGAAAAAGTTAAAGATGGAGCTTTAAGAGAATTAAAAGAAGAAACAGGTATTGTTTTAGATGATTTAAAATTTGTTGCAGTGCTTTCTGGTGAAGATTCAAGAATGGTTTACCCAAATGATGATATCACTTATTATACAGATGTATGTTTTTTTGCACGTGTGAATAGTGATATTGAAATTAAACCACTAGACAATGAAAGTAAAGAAATTAAATTTTATAAAATGGATGAGATACCTTTTGATAAATTACTAAGATTAAATCAAAGATTATTAACTATTTATTTAAAAACAAAGTTCCAAGGTGAACCTTATATTGATTAAAAATGAGTGAAGATCGTATTACAAAAGTTATTTTGAGCAACATGTGTATGCTCTATAAAGATGATGAATATCTAATTATTAATAGAACAAAATCTGATTGGCCAGGATTATCTTTTCCTGGTGGTCATGTTGAAGATGGCGAAACTTTAGAAGAATCAATTATTAGAGAAATGAAAGAAGAGACAGGGCTAGATATTAAAAATCCTAGACTTGTAGGAATTAAAGATTGGCCATGGGGCAATAATGTTAGATATTTTGCTCTTTTATATGTTTCTAATGAATTTGAAGGTGAAATAATTAGTTCAAAAGAAGGAGAAGTCTTTCGGTTAAAAGAAAAAGATTTTTCATCATATTTAAAATCATTAGATTTTGATGAACTTTTTGATATGTTTAAAAAAGGGATTTAAATATTTTTTATATTTGCTTCTTTAATTGTGCTTAAGAGAATAGTTTTGTAGGAAAACATTGGCTAAATGTTACTTTCACACAAAACTATTCTTTTTTAATGAACTTACAACTTTCACGAAAAAATTTTCTGAAGAAATAACAATCTTTTTTGATCAAAGAATGATATTTCTAAGATGACTCAATTATTTGATTTACAATGGTTAATTTAAAAAATATTTTGCCAATAAACAAAAAAAGCGTTTTAAGGTGCGCTACCACGAATTGGACAGGTTTAAGGTCTCTGGCCCGACGTATTGGGTGGTCTTTTATTGTCTCCCATCCCTCTTGACACTTCTATTATCATCGAACACATTGATAACTGTCAAGAAAATGCGCTAAAAAGAAGAAAAAAAGAGACTAATATCACTATTAATCTCAATCTTTCATAATGTCTTGCTGCAAAGACATTACACTATGTCTAGATTCATTTTATTAAAGTATGAAACTTTAAAGATTAATCAATCATTCCATTGATTATAATATTCAATGATTCCATCTTTATCAATGAAACTATCGATATCGAATTTTGCTAATGATTCATAGCCAGCATATTCGCCTTGATAAACACCGTTACTATCAACATATAATCTGAAGTTGTAGCCGGATTGATTGTCATTATAAGCGTAGTAAGAATTTGTATAGATAATGGCTTCGACAACTTTATCGTAAATTTTTGGTAAAAAGGTGTATGTGCCTGGTTTTAAAAAGATAGCGCGATGATAATTCACATATAATTGAGCAGTAAAATAATAATTAAAATCAGAAGCAGTGCTAAACATTTCACTACCGTATTCAACTCCATCAAGATAGAACTTATCATTTTCCATTTCTGTATCGCTATAATCTTTAGATGGTAAAAAATTAGATGGAATATCAACTGCAGTGTTACCGATATTATAGAATTTGACTATTCTATAGAAATATCTATAACCAGTACTAATGGTCCTAGGATGTTCCATCAAAACAGTAAATATACCATTATCAATAAA
>JAQXNS010000116.1 GCA_029098125.1 bacterium | reverse complement strand
GAAGAGTTCCTACTAGCTAATTCCGTTGGTTCAGATGTGATTAGTTATATGAAAGATTCATATATTAATAAAAGATCCTTAGAAAATAATTTACATAATAAGATTTTAAATCTATTTAAAACATATTTATATGTAGGTGGGATGCCAGAAGCAGTAAAAGAATATGTAGAAACAAAGAATGTTTTTGCAATAAGGAAAACTCAAAGCGATATATACAAATATTATGGCGATGACGCTTCAAAATATGATAAAGAAAATAGACTAAAAATAAAAATGATCTACGATTTAGTACCTTCAAACATTGAAAACAAGGTTAAAAGGCTTCAATTTAAGATGATTGAGAAAATAGATGATGCGAGATATCAAAGGTACATAAATGAATTTGATTATTTGATATCGTCTGGAATAGTTCTAGACACTAGAGCAATATCCGAACCAAAGTTTCCATTGCTTCAATCAAGTTGTAAAAATTTGCTTAAATTATATATGAATGATGTTGGATTATTAACAAACTGCCTATATAAAAACAACATAAATGCTATTCTTAATAATCAAACTGGTGTTAACTTAGGTGCTGTTTATGAAACAGTTGTCGCACAGGAATTAAAGTGTCACGGGCACTCATTATACTACTATGATAGGAAAAAAGTTGGTGAGGTAGATTATTTAATTGATGATTATGACAATTTATCAGTGCTACCAATAGAAGTTAAATCAGGACAAGATGAAAGAAATTTCAGAGCCCTTCCTAAATTAATTAATAACGAAAATTATAAAATGAAATATGGGATAGTTTTAAGTAACAACAGGGATGTAATGATAGAAAACAAAATTATTTATATGCCAATTTATTACGCAATGTTTATCTAATTATAAATCAGTATATTTTTTAGCATTTCCCTTAGATTTTTCTAAGGGATACTTTTTTTCATTTTTATCAATTTTAGAATTTATAATTTCATCTTCATCAAGATTTAAACGGACTAACAAATCTTGGCAATAAATAAGTACATCTGCAAGTTCATCTTTTACGTCTTCAATTTTATATTCCTCTCCCCGTTGAAAACATTCAAGAAGTTCACTAGCTTCAATGCAAATTGATTTAGCTAAATTCTCTGGAGAATGGTATTTATCCCATTCACGATCTGTAACAAATTTTTTGATTCTTTCCTTTGTTTCTTTATTCATAAATACACCTTTTTTACAAAAAATAGTTGAGTTCCGCAGGTTTTTTGAGAAATTTTAGAAAATTTCTATCTCGATTTCGTATGCTTTTTCAAGGTCTTCTTTAAAACAAATTGTTATTGTTTCGTTGAATCTTGAAGATTTTTTAAAATCAAATGAAGTCGCATTTAAGTCTTTTTTGTTTATCTCAAAATCGACTATTTCATCGTTTATTCTAACCTCTTTGATTCTATCATTAAATATATTTTCAAGTTTAATAATGATGTCTCGACTCAAAATATCTTCGCTATTTTTAAACTTACCTTTAGCTTTTTCAATATTTATTACATAAGTCTTTTTACTATCATCATATCTAAAACTATATGGAGTAATTCTAAACTCGCCATATTTATAAGCAACAGTTTCGTGATCATCTTCATATATTATAAAAGAAGAAGAATTTAACTTTGATGGGTATACATCAAGCATTATTTTTGACCAATCTTGCTTTTTTGTGCTTAATGCATGATTGATTAATGGAATTATTGAACCACATCTAACAAATAAAGGTAGTTCATCCCTATCGTATTTAACAATTTTTCTACTTTGATGTTCAATTTTTCCATAAACTAGATCAAACCATTCATCATCAGGTAGATAAATCTCTTTTGAATCACTTAAATATGGTTCAAATTCTTTAAATCTTAACTCTGCACCGCCACCTGCTTGATAATATTCAACTCTAACATCATAAATTTTGTCTTTTTTGAATAGTCCAAGATATTTTTCAGTTGCAGCTTTATCTGACCAATCATCATAAATCAACTTACCATCAATATAGACTCTTGCGCCATCATCAACTCTAATTGCTACGTTTCTATCTTCTTTAAATTGCCAAGAACATGTAAAAATCGCACTAAAATCATACATAGAGACTTCATTTTCGATTTTTTCATTTAGTAGTTCGAAATCGATTTCATCATATTCTTTCTCAAGAACTGGTTCACCTTCTAATTTTTTATTATTGAAAAATTTAGCATGAACTTTCTTGCAATAATTGTCTTTATTAAAGTCATTGGATTTATTTAAACAATATGGAGCAACTAATATTCCATCATTGATCATATATTCATATTCTTCATCATTAGCTTTTCGATCATTTGGATAATTAAATCCAAGCCCTTTATAAAAAGGATTTCCATCTCTATATGTTAAATAAGCTCCAGCGTAAACATATGGCAATAAATGGTAACGCATTAAAGCGTATCTTCTATAAATTTCTACAGTTTCTTCATCGTATAGCCAAGGTTCACGATATTTTGTAACAGAAATTGTGCAATGTGGTCTAAAAATAGGCTCAAAAGCGCCAAATTCAATCCATCTTATGTATTCTTCTTTATTTGGATTACCAATATGACCACCAATATCGCTACTATAAAATGCAATTAA
>JAQXNS010000115.1 GCA_029098125.1 bacterium | reverse complement strand
GTACGAAGGGGGTACGAAATTGTATCAAATGTTATGTTTCTAGACATTTAAGAAAATTAGGTTTGATACTATTATGTCAAACTTTTTTTTATTCTTTTTTTGTCTAAATACAATATTTAAGAGATAAGCTTATGAAAAAGTTCATTATTTTTGAATAAAATATAAAATAAATGTATTAAGATGCAAAAAACGATATCAAAAATCTAATTAATGAAAAATAAACAGAAAATGAAATACGAATTTTTGTTAGAATTAATTAATAATCTATCTGTTTGTTATGACCAATTAGTAATTGATTCGAAAATTTCTCATAGAACTGTTTCAAGAGTTTTTGTTTCATTAGTGTAAAAAGGATATATTGAAAGAATAGAAACTAATGAAAAAGGTTATTGCAAAATAATTAAATGAAAGATAAATAAAGAATTTAATAGATTATTAGGAGGTAAAAGATTATGAAAAAAAATTGTTGGAGTTTTAAGTTTGTTATTAACAGCTACTATGACTGGATGTTCTAATGCTGGAGATAAGTTTGAAAAAGAATTACCTCAAAATATAATGGAAATGATTGATGCTGGTTGGACAGTTCAAGAAAACTATACAATAGAACCTAGAAAAGATGAATTGAATGCTGTTTGGGCTAAAAAATCGGGGATTGATGATTTTCATTGGGAGTACTCTATTTTATTTAGTAAAGAACTAGAAGGTAAAGAAAAATATTGCATCATTAGTAAATTTGGAAGCCATGAACAAGCAAAATATTATGATGATGAAACAAGGGATTTATATGGTGATGCAGCCATTACTTTTGTAATAGATGAATTTTATTGCTCATATAACAATGGTGTAGAAGAGTTCCAGCGTATTTTCGATATTCAACCCAAATAATAAATTAGAATTTAGAAGAGGTAAATGAAATGGAAGCCGTGTTTGGGGATAGCACCTGTATCAATTCGTGGATGCAGCTTGTTAGAAAGGTCAGTTGGAATTTTCCAGGACTTGAAACGGAAGAGTATATAAAGGAGCATGAACAAACAGTACTTAAGTTCATGAATAAAAACAGGCATTATGTGTCAAAAGTCAGGGAACAATCATTGGTGTTCTCCTTTTTTCGCGCAATAAGAACATGATTTGTTGATTGGCTGTTGATCCTGAACATCGAAGAGAGGGTATTGCTTCGATCCTCTTGAGAAAAGCGTTGAATGAATTGGATGCAAGAAGGGAAATCACAGTGTCAACATTTCGTGAAAATGATAAAAAAGGTATTGCAGCAAGGGCGCTGTACAGAAAATTTGGATTTCAGGAAGGCGAATTAACAGAAGAATTTGGTTACCCAAATCAATTATTTGTTTTGCACCCATAAATTCCAATTTATCGTTCAGTAATTGGGGCACGCAATTGTATTAAAAAGAAATGACGTATTATTTAAAAACTAAAAATGTTATTTCTTAAATATCCTTTAAAAAATATTTCATTTTAGTTCCATTAAGTTTAATTTCATCATAACCTTAAAGGAATAATGCAAAAAAATTTAATAGACTTCTAAAAACAAGCATTTTCAATTTATAATTTTAAAATAATATTTATACACTATTAAAATAAATAATTTTCAATGTTGATATAAATTAAAAATATTCTGACACGTCAGAATATTTTTAAATCAAATTTTGTATTTTTCAAATATAAATAAATACTATTTATTAGCTATGATTATTTAAATATGTTTTAGCATAATTCCATGTGATTTCATCGTAATCATTATTAATAGCATAATTTTCTTTGTTAAATCCATGATTTGCACCTTCAACAATATGTAATTCACAGTTTTTATATAGAGATGCTGCTTGTTCACTATATTTTTTATTAACTATAAAATCACTGCTACCATGAACAATCAAAACATCTTTTTCAAATTTTCCAATATGAGAGTAAACATCATATCCTTTTAACTGTTCAAGATAATTTTCGCTAATTACATAAGGCATACTTACAATAAGCTCAGGAATATTAAATGCTGGATAAAATAAAATTAAACCAGAAATGTCATTCTTTAACGTATCACCAACAAGAGATGAAACTAAGCCACCTTGTGAAGTACCAAATAAATAAATATTACCAATATAAGCAAGTGTCTTAAAATAATTAACAATATATGTTAAGGTCTCTTCTTCACTAAATATAGTGCATTCTTCAATACTATCGCTTCTAGAATTATTTGATCCACTTGGATAATCAAATGTATATGCTAAATAATTTTCTTTTACAGCCCTTAGAGCGTAAGATAGATGAGTATCACTATTACAATTAGCCGAATGAGACATAATTACAATAGATTTTTTATTATCTTTATTAAAT
>JAQXNS010000114.1 GCA_029098125.1 bacterium | reverse complement strand
TGTTTCAATTATAAAATAATTTTTGCTCTATTATTTTTATTATGTTCTCTTCCAATTGTTTATACTCTTGGAAAAGAAATGATATATTTTTACTGCAACAAAGATACAAATAGTTCAATAATTTTAAAAGAAGGTACAGATTATTTAAATTTTTTGGCAATTTCTTATATTCCATTCATGATTGGACAAGTTTATTCAACTTCTCTTCGTGAAATAGGTGAAACAAAATATACAATGTATTCATCCTTGATTGCTGTTGTAATTAATATAATTTTTAACTCTATTTTTATAATTGGTTTAGAGATGGGTGTAAAAGGTGCTGCAATTGCAACAATAATCTCTAGAATTATTGAAATGTCCTCATTAATTTTAATTTCGCACATCAAAAAAATGCCATTTTGTCATAAATTTTATATAGATTTTGGTATTGAAAAAGATCTATTTAAACAAATGAACAAAAGAACTGCCTTTTTATTTATCAATGAAATTGGTTGGAGTTTAGGAATGATCCTCCAATCAATGGCATATTCCCAAAGGGATGGTGTCTTAAGTGCTATTTCAGTTGTCACTACCGTTAATAATATTGTCCAAATATTAATTAATGGATTATCAATTGGAATTGGCGTCATGGTTGGATCATCACTTGGTCAAAAAGATTATGAAAAAGCTAAATATGAAGCTAAAAATCTTGCTTTTCTTGGTTTATATAGTGCAATTTTTGTTGGTATACTTTTGATTTCTTTTTCACATTTAATACCTTTATTATTCGTAAAAGTAGATCCTGCCCAAAAACAACTAGCAGCCAAACTTATAATCATAATGGGTGCAATGCTTTTTGGAAGAACAGTTAGCGCTGCAATATATTTTATTTTAAAATCTGGTGGGAACGCACTTATTACTTTCTTTTTTGATTCAGGATTAATGTTAATTTTATATTTGCCAGTTGCATGGTGTTTAGCTCTATTTACAAATCTTGATCTTATTTATATATATCTAATCGTTACAAGTATTGATATTATTAAAGCTATTTCTGGTTTAATAATCCTTAAAAAATATAATTGGGCAAATAATTTAACTGAAGTAAAACAATAATTTACCAATATAAAGGTGCGGAAAACCGCACTTTTTGGTCCTTTAACATTTTTTAAATTCTATTTTTATTTTTAAATTACTTTGATGAAAAATTATCAAAATATCCTTGTACAAGAATTATTGGCGTTCCTTTGTCTCCGCTTCCGCTAGTTAAATCACATAATGAACCTAGTAAATCAGTGATTTGTCTTGGTGTTGTGCCTAAAGTTTGATTTGTTCCTTTTAAATCTGCTGCTTTGTTGTTAATTTTTTCTCGAATTGCTTCATTTAAAGCTTCACCTTTTAGATCTTTAAATTCATTATCAGCTAAATATTTAATTTTTAGCTCATTTGGTGTGCCTTTTAGACCTTCAGTATGAAATGGAGAAACAACTGGATCTGCAAGTTCCCATATTTTTCCTTGAGGATCTTTAAATGCGCCATCTCCATATACCATAACTTCAACATCAACATTTGCAATTTCTTTTATATTTTTTTGAACTTTATGAACTAATTCATCACCAGTTTCTGGAAATAATTTAACTTTTTCACCCGTTGCTAGATTTGAACCAAGTAGTCCATATTTTGAATTATAGCCAGAACCATTAATTGAAGCATTACATAAATCATCTAAACCTAAAACAACGCTTGCACCACTTTCTTTTAGAATTCTTTTTGTTCTAAAACGTGTATGAATGTCTGCTGCGAGTATATTTTTAGTGTAATTTAATATTGTTCGAGGATTATTTGCAAAAATTACTTCAACTTCACAATTTTCAGCTCTAATAATCTCTTGATAAAACTCAACATAATCAATTCCAGTGAATTCATGAACTGGATAACCAAATAATTCTCTATATTTTTCTAAAGTTAAAACATCACTATAAGGATTGACGTTTTTACTATCAATATCATCTAGTGATACAAGATGATTTCCAACTTCATCGCTAGGATAAGATAACATCAAATATATCTTTTTAACTCCTCTTGCTATTCCTTTTAATAATATAGAAAATCTGTTTCTTGATAAAATTGGAAAAATAAGACCAATTTCATCACTTTTAAATTTGTTTTTTACATCAAGCGCAATATCATCGACAGTTACATAATTACCTTCACTTCTAGCAACAATTGATTCAGTAATTGCAACAACATCTTTATCGTGTAAAGCAAACCCTTCCTCTCTACTAGCATTAATTACTGACTCAGTAACAATTTTTGCTAAGTCATCACCTTCTTTAATAATAGGTGCGCGAATACCTCTTGAAACAACTCCAGTTAAACGCATAATATCTCCTTTCATGCCTTTTTAATATTAACACAAAGATGAAAATGCAAAATAATAAGTTATTTAAAAATTTATATAATAATAATTTTTGATATTATAAACTTACAAAATAAAGACGTTAATTTTTGTTAAAATTTCAAAATATTTACAAAAATAGTGGAGTTCTGCAGGGTTTTTGGGGATTTTTACAAGAAATATCACACTATTTAGTGTTGTTTTTTATCTTTGATTTTAAATAGTCAAAAAAGCTATTTATATCAATTTCATACTTTGCAAGTGTTTTACTTTCACTTATTAATTTAAACTTCATATGAGTAATTAGTAAACGAGATCTCTCATTTTTAACTTTAATTTTTGATATCAATTTTTTAATACGTCACTCAAAATTACGATTCTTAGTAAACTTTCAAGTGCTTCTATGCCATAACCTTTCCCCCAATTTATAGGGTCACCAATTGCAATAACAATCTAGTAAACTTCGTTAGATTTTATAGTAAATAAGTTAATAAAACCAATGGCGTTTTTGTATTTAAAATTACAAAGTGTTGATGAAATTTTAAAAATTAGTTATTAGGACCTCAACAGTATTATTGTCTTTTGCTTTAGATTGATAATTTGAATTTGCATAATTATTATCCAAATAAATGATGTTGTATTTATTTTCTCATGTTCAGTTTTTAAGAAAAACACAACACAAAAAAATCTGGGTGCCGCATGATGCGACAAATCCTATTTATTGCACTAAATGATTCTTTTCAAAAAATTATCGTAATAAATAGACCACTTGAGGAGTTTTTAGATAGCAATGGATTTGTTATCATTGGTATCGCAGATTTTCTATTAAGATTTATTAAATAAAATCTAAAAGCTAGGCATGCCTAGGTATTAACCTATTTGTGCCTAGCTTTTATTTATATAACAGTATAATCCCTAACGGGCTTGATAATTCTATCAAACCTATACTTCTTAAATCTGTGTAAAAAGTGAGAATGATACAAATACGCCAAAATGCAATAGGTATAAAAGCATCAGCGATACACTTAGTAGAGTTCTACTTATTTTATTCTAAATTTAAATACTTTATAATTTCATCCTCTGAAGGTAAGTATCTTCTTATTTCATAAGATGCTACTCCAACAGGTGCATTTGTTGATTTTAATGCCCATTCTGCCGCAATTTTATCTTTACTCTTGCATAACAGTAATCCTATTGTTGGATTATCAAATTCATGCTTTAATGTTTCGTCAACAGCAGTGATATAAAATTG
>JAQXNS010000113.1 GCA_029098125.1 bacterium | reverse complement strand
AATTTGTTTTTTATTTTGTCTGAAATCTTCATAAATATTAAAGAAAAACTCTTGAGTTTTCTTTTTATCTTTCAACATTTGAATATCATCGATTAATAAAATATCAAAACGTTTCAAATATGTTAAAAGTTGTTCTTTTTTGCTTTCTCCGTTAACAAAATCAAGATATTCATTTAAGAAATTTTGTGCTGAAGTGTATAAAATTTTCTTTTCAGGTAAGGTACTTTTGATCATATTTCCAATTGCATTTAAAAGATGAGTCTTACCTAAACCACTTCCGCCATAAATGAATAAAGTTTGGAAATAACCAGGATTTGTTGCAGCAATCAAACTAGCTTTGTAAGCTTCATTATTACAACTTCCAACAACAAAATTCTCAAAAGTATATGTCGGATCAATAATTGAATTTTTAAAATAAATTGGTTCGATGGATTTTGGCAAATCATTCACTTTTATTTCGGAAATATTGTCATCTTTTGTGATGAAATTAACTGTAAAATTTGATGAAGTAATATTGTTGATTTTTTCTTCAACGTAAGATTGATATCTATCGATAAGTAGAGTTTTTGATAAGCTAGATTCACACATTACATAAACAATTGAACCATCAATTTTTTGAATAAAAGTCGTTGAGAAAAATGAATCAAACAACATAGGTTCGATTTCTTTTTTGATATCTTCAAGAACTTTTTCCCAAATTCTTACATAATCTGATACTGAATTTGCTTTTTGCGTCATATGGTAATTATTTTATTACAATTCAATAGATTAATAAATAGAAAAAATACGAAATTGAAAGTTTTCCACATAGATTTCTTCATTTTTCGTCGTTGATTAAATTTTATCAACAAAAGTTGAAATTTAATGTGGAAAACTATGTGGATATTTGATTTCCACAAGGTTTTTTCAACAATTGTGGAAAACTAAAATAAAATTTTGAAAGCTTTCCACACATTTCACCCTTTCCTTATTATATATAGAAGAAAGAAATTCACACCCGATAAATTAAGTTTTCCACATAGGTGGATGATGTGGAAAAATATTAATTTTTTCAACGAGAAATCAATAATAATTATCAGCTTTTCTGTTTTTTAAATTTTAAAATTATTTTATCAACATTCTAGAAAGTCAGAAAAATGAAAATATTTGACTTATATGTATTTATACATATATAATTTCTTTTGCATATTTAGGAGGATTTTAATATGAAAAGAACATATCAACCAAGTAAGTTACATAAAGCTAGAGTTCATGGCTTTAGAGCAAGAATGGCTACAGGACATGGTAGAAAAGTTTTATCTTTAAGAAGAAAAAAAGGAAGAAAAGTATTAACAGTTAATACAAAGCACTAATTAATGAAAGAAATTAATCGTATAAAGAAATACCGCGAATTCAAAGAGATTCTTAATTTAAGAAAATTTAAACGAAATGAAATCTTTGCTGTATATTTTCGAGACAATGAATATAAGCATGCACGAGTTGGAATATTAGTTACAAAGAAAAACGGCAACGCAGTTACTAGAGTAAAAATTAAACGACAAGTTAGATCTATTATCGATGAATCTCTCGACTATCAAAATGTATCAAAAGATTTTGTAGTAGTAATTTCAAAAAAATACGATGTGATGAATTTCAAACGTAATTCTGAGTTATTGACTCAGATAATTAACTCTTTTAAGGAGAATTAAATGGAGAAAAAAGCAAAAAACAGATTATTTGGAGTTGCTTTACTTGCTGGCGCAATATTAACTTTATCCAGCTGTAATTCGTTTTGTAACGAAGCAGACACTTCAAATTTTATGTTCGGCTATGATGGATTAAATACAACATTGTTTGAAAACAATGATCAAGGTATTGATTACATCAAAAATACTTTCATTAATGAAGCTAATTTTGATCAAAGTTTAAAAGATACATTCTCAACTAACGAAATTTATGTCTCTGTTTACAATGAAACAACCAAAAAGTATGAAGAAAAGAAATTAAACGAGGCAAGCGAACAAGTTTTTGGCGAAATTAATGGAAATTTAAAATATTTAAAAGTAAATGAAATCACTGCAAGAGAAGTTACTGCAGTTGATGATACAGGCTTAAGAGGAAATATTACATATACTTTTGGCTTAAATTCATTCACAAAAGAATTAATTGAAAGTGCAAAAAATAACGGTTCTATCGCTCCATCAAATAAATTTTTTGAAAAATTAGATCAAAAAATTATTGATGCAATGATTGCTGCTGGTCCAAGCACAGGAATCCAAGAATTATCAAATTTATCAAGAAGTTCATTAACTTTTGATATTTTTTATGGTTATTCATATGCTGACTACATTTCCTATCGTAATAATGGAGATCCAGACGGAACCCTTTTAGACTCATTATTGCATGGTAAAGAAGGAAGTTATGTTGGTAGAAATAATGGATTATTAGCTAGAGCTGGTTATGTTAAATATTACAACGAAGTCGAATCAACTGATTATTTCTACAATTTAAAAAAGTGGGAAAATGAAATTTTATCAGAAGAAAACGTTAACAATGATGAAGGTTTCACAGAAACTTATTTAGATTTATATAGAAATGTTTTAAATGCAAAAGTTGTTAATACTAAAACTTGTATTACTGTCGAAGATGGTTTCTATGGTCATACTTCAAATGATCCATTAAATGACACAGTTCTCATCAGCGGAAAATCAAAAGATTTCTGGCAAGGTTGGGGCGAAGCTTTCACAAAACATGGTTTCTTTGAAGGTTTACTCGTTTACCCAATTTCAATTTTTGTTGAAAATTTATCACATGCATTTGGAATGAATGGTGTTGGGCAAATTTTAGCAGTTCTTGTTGCAACTGCTGTTATTAGATTGTTCTTCATGTTAGTTACATTACCATCAACAATCTCACAACAAAAAATGCAATTTTTACAACCTGAACTTACAAAATTACAACAAAAATATCCAAACGCTAACACAAATAACTACGAAAAACAAAAAATGGCTCAAGCACAAATGGCTTTATACAAAAAATATAAAGTTCATCCATTTTCTTCAATGCTTGTCATGATTATTCAATTCCCAATATTTATTTCAGTTTGGAACGCTTTAACAGGTAGCGCATCTTTATCAAGAGACGCTGTTTTAGGTTTGAGATTATCTGATACTATTTGGAATGTTTTAACTGATTTCACTGCATGGCCATCAAATGCCGGCTGGTGGACAGCACTTGTTTTGATTTTACTCATGTCTGCATCGCAAATTCTTTCTATGTTTGTTCCACAATGGTTGAATAAATCAAGAATTAAAACTGTTGGTAAGACAAAAAATAGCGCTTCTGCAGATCAAACAAACAAAACAATGAAGTATACTCAAATCTTTATGACTGTAATGATTATTATTATGGGCTTTAATTTACCATCTGCAATGGGTGTTTATTGGTTCGCAGGTGCTTTATTTAGCATTGCTCAATCAGTAATTATGCATTTTGTTTTTATAAATAAATCAAAGAAAGGAAAACAAATATGAAATTATATACAGCAAAAACATTAGAGGAATGTTTAGCAGCAGCTAGCGAAGAGTTAGAAACTCCAGTAGAAGATATTATTTATACTGTTGTTGAAGAGAAAAAAGGAATATTTTCAAAAAAAGTTACTATTTCTGTTGAAGAAATCAGTGATGTTATTGAATTTACTGAAAATTATATTAAAGATGTTTGCCACGCACTTGGTCTAGATGCAAGTTTAAAAACTTTCTATCGTGATAACATTATTAAAGTTTTAATTGAAACAAATAGAAACGCAGTATTAATTGGCAATAATGGTGTTTCATTACAATCATTAAATGAATTAACAAAACTTGCTGTTTCAACAAAATTTAAAAGAAAATTTAAAATTTTGTTAGATATTGGCAATTATAAAGAAAAGAAATATCGTTCAGTTATTTTTGTTGCTAAAAAAGCTGCAAAAGAAGTACTTTCAACTCATGTTGATGTCAAATTAAATCCAATGACACCTGATGAAAGAAAGAAAGTCCATAATGTTTTAAGTTCTTGGAAACACATTAAAACTGAATCAGTTGGTGATGGAAAAGAAAGAGCTATTGTAATTAAATATACAGAAGCTGTTTCTGATACACCTGAAACAACTGAAGAAAACTAATTTTTATGTTTGAAACAATCGTTGCACTTGCTACAGCGCCTTTAAAAAGCGCTTTAAGTATCGTTAGACTTAGTGGAGACGATTGTTTTTTTGTTGTAAACAAAATATTTTCAAAAGATTTAACTAAATATACAAAGAATTCAATTATTCATGGACAGATAATTGATGGTACAGAAACAGTTGATGATGTAGTACTTCTGTTGTACATCGCACCACACTCTTTCACTGGCGAAAATAGCGTTGAAATTATTTCACATGGTTCACCTATTATATTTAATAAAATTATTGATTTATGTATAAAATCTGGAGCAAGACTAGCAACAGGCGGCGAATTTTCTTCGCGCGCATATTTTCATGGTAAGATGAATTTAATGGAAGCGGAATCGATCAATGATTTAATTAACGCTGAAAGTGAAGAAAGTAAAAAAATCTCAATGATGGCTCTTGAAGGCAAAACTTCTCTCCTTATTGAACCAATTAAAACTAAGCTAGGAGACCTCCTTTCTAACATAGAAGTCAACATTGATTACCCTGAATATTTGGACATTGAAGAAGCAAATAATGAAAAAATAGTTGAGTTCTGCAGGGATATTTTAAAATATATCGATGAACTAATCAAAAATGGAAACAAAGGAAACATCATTAAGGATGGCATAAAAGTTGCTATTGTTGGTAAACCAAATGTTGGAAAATCATCAATTTTAAACGCTCTTCTAAACGAAGAAAAAGCAATTGTCACTAACATCAAAGGAACGACAAGAGATATCGTTGAAGGAAAAATTAATTTAAATGGAGTCATTATAAATTTATTTGATACCGCTGGAATTAGAGAATCTAGCGATGTTGTTGAAGAAATCGGCATTAAAAAAAGTATCGAAAAATTAAATGACTCAGATATTGTTTTATGCGTTTTTGATTCAGCAAACTTTGATAACGAAGATAAAGAAATCCTAGAATTAGTTAAGAACAAAAAGCATATAATTGTGTACAACAAATCAGACCTAATTAAAGAAAAAGTTGCAGACAATCTATACATCTCCGCATTAAATAAAGATATTGAACCTTTAAAGAATAAAATTTTAGAAATTTTGGATTTAAAGAAGGAAAATTATGAAAATCCTTCTATTGCAAATGTACGTGAACTCGGTCTTTTAAGAAACATTAAAGAAATTCTTAAAAACGTTCTAAGAGACACTGAAAAGGACGTTCCGATTGATATTATTAATTCTGAAATTAAAGAAGCGTATCTAAAAACGTTAAGTATAACAGGAGAAGATTTTGATTTTGATATTTCAAAAGAGATTTTTTCTCGTTTTTGTGTAGGAAAATAAAATGATTTTCGACACACATATTCATTTAAATGACACAAAAATCTTAGAAAATTTAGATTTTTATATAAAAGACGCTATAAAAAATGGTGTAAATCGATTTTTATG
The DNA here is from genome assembly GCA_029098125.1 of bacterium. Taxonomy (GTDB): domain Bacteria; phylum Bacillota_I; class Bacilli_A; order RFN20; family CAG-826; genus Onthovivens. The sequence goes on along the minus strand of JAQXNS010000113.1, from coordinate 13,445 downwards.
TGTTGGTTTTGATATTCCTAGCTCCAAAATTGCTATTGAAATAGCAAATAAATATAAAGAAGTTTATGCATCAATTGGTGTTATTCCGACTGAACACAAACAATATGAGTTAGAAAATAAAAAAACATATAATGAATTAAAAGAATTATATAAAACTTCTTCAAAAATAGTTGCAATTGGTGAAATTGGTTTAGATTACTACTGGGAAAAAGAAGATTTTATTAAAGAAAAACAAAAAAAGATGTTTATTGAACAGATTGAACTAGCAAATGAACTGGATCTTCCTGTGTCAATTCATGCAAGAAATTCACTTCAAGACACATTTGATATTCTTAAAAATTTCCCTGTTAAACAAAAAGGAATAATGCACTGCTATTCTGGAAGCATGGAATTAGCAAAAGAATTTATAAAAATTGGATACAAAATTGCTTTTGGTGGCGTTCTAACTTTTAAAAACAGCAAAGAAAGCAAAGAAACAATCAAAAATATCGATTTAAAAGATATTGTTTTTGAAACAGATGCGCCATATCTTGCTCCAACACCATATAGAGGTAAGTTAAACGAACCAAAATTCATCAAAAACACTGTTGAATTTGCAAGCGAATTATTGAATGTTGAGTGCGAAGAATTAGAGCGAATCACTTATGAAAATTCTTGTAAAATTTTACACGTGGAAAATAATGAAAAAGTTAAAATTGAAGACTTGATTGTGGTTGAAGGAAAGACGGATATTGATTTTTTATCAAGCTTTATTGATGGAGATTTTTATAGTGTAAATGGTAGTGCTGTATCAATGACTGATGTTGAATATTTAAAGAACGTTCAAAAACAGAAAGACATTGTCGTTTTAACCGATCCTGATTTCCCAGGAATGAAAATTAGAAATTTTTTAAATAGAAATATCGAAAACCTTAAAAATGCATATGTTAGAAAAGAATTTTCTATAAAGCATCATAAAGTTGGTGTTGCTGAATCTGAAAAAGAAGAAATTTTAAGAGCGTTAAAGAAATCAATTTTATATAAAAGAGATGTTAAAACAACAATTACTATATCTGATTTATTAAATTTAGGCTTAACCGGTAGTGAAACGAGCGCAAAAAAGAGATATTTTATCTCTTCTAAGCTTTCTTTAGGAAAATCAAATACAAAAAGTTTTCTAAAAAAGATTAATTTATTAGGAATTACATTCGAGGAGTTAAAAGAAATTAACGATGCTTACAGTGAATGAAATTATAGATTTTTTCAAACTACAAAATTCTCATGCAAAAAAAGAACTTGGTCAAAATTTTTTGATTAATAATCAAGTTTGTGATTTTATTGTTTCAAAATTAGATATTGTAGAAGCTGACAAAGTGTTAGAAATTGGTCCAGGTCTTGGTGCTTTAACCGATATTATTGTAAACAAATCATCAAATTACACTGTTGTTGAATATGATCAAAAATTTGTTGATTTTCTGAGCAGAGAATATGAAGGAAAAATCAATATTATAAAGAATAATATATTAAAATTTAAAGACTATTCTTTCAACAAAGTAATAGGAAATTTGCCTTATTATATTACTACTGACATCATCGAATTTATTGCTACGAAATTTGAAAAATTAGATAAAGCTGTCTTCATGATTCAAAAAGAATGCTTTAGAAGAATTACCGCAAAAAGCGGAAAAGATTATAATGCAATTAATGTTCTTTTGTCCTATTTATATGATGTAAAAGAAGAATGTATTGTTAAAAAAGACAACTTTTTTCCTGCACCAAAAGTTGATTCACTAGTCTTCTCTTTAACAAGAAATCAACAAAAAGAGTGGGGTTTTGCAGGGTTTTTGTACAAAACTGCAAAAATTTGCTTTTCAAATAGACGTAAAACTATAGCTAATAATTTAGTGTCGATGATTAAAGACAGAGGTGTTTGTGAGGATATATTAACTTCAATAAATCTTAAAATTACATCACGCGCTGAAGAGTTAACTTTGAGCGATTTTGAAAATTTAACCAAGGTGTTATTGAATAAAGGAATTTATAAACTATAATATTTTTATATGATTATTAGAGCACACGCAAAAATTAATTTATCTTTAAATGTACAAGGTAAAAGAGATGATGGGTATCATAATTTAGAATCAATTATGCTACCTTTAGAAATGCACGATTCTGTAGAAGTTTATATTAATAAAAATCACGCAAAAGACGATTTTGTTACATGTGATGATTACTCTTTAAAAATCACAAAATATAATTTAGTTCATAAAATTATTGATGCGGCTAGAGAAAAATACGGATTTAAAGATCATTTTATTGTTAATATTCATAAAAATATTTTCTTACAAGCCGGTTTAGGCGGCGGTTCTGCTGATGCAGGCGCAGCTTTACGTGCAATTTTAAAGTTGGAAGGAATTACTCCAACAAATGAAGAATTAATTGACATTGGTATTAAAGTTGGAAGTGATGTTCCTTGGGCGATTTTTGATAAACCTACATTATTAAGAAGAAAAGGTGATATTTTAGAATTTTTTGATCACGTTGCACCTTTTTATGTGCTGCTTGTAAAACCACTTGATGGATGTTCAACACAACAAATCTTCCAAATTTCAGATGAAATGCCAGAATTAGAGCACGGCGATATTAATAAAGTGTTAGATTTATATCTTAATGATGATATAAAAGGATTAGGAGACGCTGTTTTTAATTCGTTACAAAAACCTGCGATTTCAGTTGTTAATGAAATCGAAACAGTTATAAATTCATTAAAAGAAGATGGGTTTGATTGTGTTTTAATGAGCGGCTCAGGTAGTTGCGTTTATGCTCTAACAAACGATAAGAAAATTTGGAAAAAATCTGAAGTTCATTATGCAAAAAAAGGATATCAAGTTTGTGCTACGAAATTTTATAGAGGTGACAAAAAATAATGCTCTTTCTTGATGTTTACAATAAAAATGTTTATATAGGAACTGAACTTGTTGGTTATGTAAATCATAATGGTGCAATTTTTGTAAACGGTAAAAGAATTTTGACATTAAAATCTAATGGGGATTTATATGTTGAAAATTATTTTGCAGGATATATTGATGATAATGGAGACATCTATTTAAAAGACAGATTGGTTGGCCATTTAACAGCTAACAACGACATTTATCTATCACCTAAACAGTTATAAATATAAAAAAAGAGATTTTTAAAAAATAATTGGGTTTTATTTCATTAACAATGATGATTAAACCCATTTTTTATTTTAAAAAGCAAAGAAAAAACCTTCGATCTTTGAAGGTGTCTTTTCCTAATAATTAGGATTTAGGCATTTTTCTATAATCGAAGGTTTTGTTTTTAATTAATTATTTAGCTTTTTTAGCTTCTGCTCTTTTTAAAGTAATTTCAGCTTGAGCAGCTGCGAGTCTTGCGATTGGGACTCTGAATGGTGAACAGCTAACATAATCTAAACCAACTCTGTTGAAGAATTCGATTGATTCTGGATCGCCGCCGTGTTCTCCACAAACACCACAAAGGAGTTCTGGTCTTGTTTCTCTTCCATCTTTGACAGCCATTTTAATTAATTTGCCGACACCTTTTTGGTCAACGTGTTGGAATGGATCTGATTCAAAGATCTTCTTATCATAGTATGAACCTAAGAATTTTGAAGCGTCATCACGTGAGAATCCGAATGTCATTTGTGTTAAGTCGTTTGTGCCAAATGAATAGAATTCAGCTTCAGAAGCGATTTCGCCTGAGAGTAATGCAGCTCTTGGGATTTCAATCATTGTACCAACATGATATTTCATCTTGATATTGTTTTCTTTGAGAACTTTTTCAACTTCTTCAACGATAACTGATTTAACATATTTAAATTCTTTGATATCAAGTGTTAATGGAATCATGATTTCTGGTTCGATTTCTTTTCCAGAATCTTTACTTGCTTGAATTGCAGCTTCGATAATTGCTCTTGCTTGCATTCTTCCGATTTCTGGATAAGTAACATCAAGTCTACAACCTCTGTGACCCATCATTGGGTTAAATTCATGGAGGTATTCGATTCTATCTTTGACTTCTTTGACTGATTTATTGAGTGATTTTGCTAATTCTTCAATCTTGTCTTCTTCTTGAGGTAAGAATTCGTGTAGTGGTGGATCGAGTAATCTGACGTTAACGTTGATTTCTTCTAATCCTTTCATTGACATGAATAATCCATAGAAATCTTGTCTTTGATATGGAAGAAGACTAGCAAGTGCTGTTTCTCTTTCTTCGACTGTATCAGCAAGAATCATTCTTCTCATATGGAAAATTCTGTCTGATGAGAAGAACATGTGTTCTGTTCTACATAAGCCGATACCTTCAGCACCAAATTCAGCAGCTTGAATTGCGTCTTTTGGAGTATCAGCGTTTGTTCTGATGCTTAATCTTCTATATTTATCAGCAAGTGACATCATTCTTCCGAAGTTACCTGCTTTTGTGTCTGCTGGAATTAATTCCATTGCGCCTTCGTAGACATTACCTGTTGAACCATCGATTGATAATGTATCGCCTTCGCCATAAACTTTTCCATTGATTGTAACAGTTCTTGCTTCTTCGTTAACAATAGCAGCTGAGCAACCTGTAATACAGCATTTACCCATACCACGAGCAACGACAGCAGCGTGTGAAGTCATACCACCACGCATTGTGAGGATACCTTCAGCACTGACCATACCTTCGATATCTTCTGGTGATGTTTCGGCTCTGACAAGAATAACTTTTTCGCCTGCTTCTTTTCTAGCTTTTGCATCGCTAGCTTCAAATGATAAGTGTCCAACACCTGCACCTGGAGAAGCTGGGTTACCTTGAGCGATTGGAGTAGCAGCTTTTAATGCTTTTGGATTAAATGTTGGGTGGAGTAATGAATCAAGTAATTTTGGTTCAACTCTTAAGACTGCTTCGTCTTCTGAAATAACACCTTCATCTAATAAATCAAGAGCGATTTGTAAAGCAGCAGCAGCTGTTCTCTTACCGTTTCTTGTTTGTAAGAAATAGAGTTTACCGTTTTCAACAGTATATTCCATATCTTGCATATCTTTATAGTGAGCTTCCATTGTTTTGATTGTTTTTTCAAATTGAGCATAAACATCTGGCATTTGATTTCTTAAATAATCAATATGGAATGGAGTTCTGATACCTGCAACAACGTCTTCACCTTGAGCTTGTGGTAAGTATTCAGCATAAATATTTTTAGCACCAGTTGATGGATCTCTTGAGAATGCAACACCAGTACCTGAATTTTCGTTTAAGTTACCGAAAACCATTGATTGAACGTTAACAGCTGTACCCCATGAATAAGGAATTGAGTTCATTTTTCTGTAAACGTTAGCTCTTGGGTTATCCCATGATCTGAAAACAGCTTCAACAGCTTCGTGTAATTGAACAAATGGATCTGTTGGGAATTCTTCACCAAAAGTTGTTTTGTAGTATTCCTTATATTGTTTGACAAGAGCTTTTAATTGTTCAGTTGTAACTTCTGTATCAACTTTATAACCATTGTCTTCTTTAATTTTTTCGAGCATTCTATCCATATCTGTTCTTGGATGTCCTTTTGCAATGTTTGTAAACATAAGGATGAATCTACGATATGAATCATATGCAAATCTTTCGTTATTACTAACTTTTGCTAATGTTTCAACTGATTGATCATTTAAACCTAAGTTTAAGATTGTGTCCATCATACCTGGCATAGAAACTCTAGCACCACTTCTAACACTAACTAAAAGTGGAGTTTTTCCAGCTTCGATACCACCGAATGATTTTCCTGTTTCTTTTTCAACTTCTCTAATGCCATTATCGATTTGATCGATTAATTCTTTAGGCATAGATTTGTTACTATCATAATAGAGAGTACATGCTTCTGTAGAAACTGTGAATCCTTGTGGAATTGGGACACCAATATGTGTCATTTCTGCTAAGCCTGCACCTTTTCCTCCTAAGAGCTCTTTTCCTAATCCATGAGCTTCTTTAAAGAGGTAAACATACTTTTTTGCCATCTAAAAACCTCCATACATAGGCAGTTGCCTTTGCAACGTCAAGGTATTATAACAAATTTGATTTTGCTTATAAACTTATAGTTTATAAAAATTTTAAAAAATTTTTTGATGGTAAAAAGATATATTTTCAAATCAAAAAACACTTAAAATTTGGCTGAATAATTCCATATATGAATTGAAAAATTCTCAAAAACACTGCAGAACTCAACTATTTTTGTAAAAAACTTAAAATATCCATCTCATAAAAGTGTTGTAATATTACTTATTTTTGTAATGAAAAATTTGTTTCAGGTAACAAAATTTAAAAAAATAATTAAAAAAGTAACAAGTAAAATCGTTGATATTTTCTTCTCTAAGAATTTTAGATTTCACTTTCCTTGCAATCTTCTTATAATATTAACATGGAACAAAAATGTGTATTGTCGATTGATTATGGAACACAAAGTGTTCGTGTTTCTGTTATAGATTCAACAGGAAAATTTTTAGCATTTGAACAAGAAAAATATGTAAAACCATACTTCTCTTTGAAGCCAGGTTATGCTGAACAAGATCCAGATTTTTATTACGAATGCATGTGTAAAGCAGCAAAAAGATTAACATCCGCACATCCAGAATTAATAAAAAAATGTATAAGTGTTTCTTCAACTTGTTTTAGAGACACAGCTGCGTATTTAGATGAAAATTATAAACCTATAAGACCATCTATAATTTGGCTTGATCAAAGACAAGCAGACATAAAAGAACCAATTAATATTTTATATCGTTTTCTATTTTGGATAGTTGGAATGAGTGATACAATTCGACTAAACATGAAAAGAACACCGGCTATTTGGATACAAGAAAACGAACCTGAAAATTGGAAAAAAGTTAAACATTACGCACCTATAAATTCATATTTTAATTACAGAATGTTGGGAGTAATGGGTGATGGCGCATCTAACATGATTGGACATTTTCCTTTAAATTTTAAAAAAGGAAAATGGTATAGCAAGAATGCTTTAAAAGGTTGCATCTTTAAAATTGACCCAAAATTAATGCCAAAAATTTATAAAATTGGGGAAGAAATTGGCAAAATTACCGAAAAATGTCATCAAGAAACTGGATTTCCTGTTGGTTTGAAATATATTGTTTCTGGAAATGATAAAGCATGTGAAGCGCTTGGATGTGGTCAAATCGATAAAACTTGTGCTCATATTAGTTATGGAACAAGTTCTTCTATTGCAACAATTAATAAAAAATATTATGGTCCACAAAAATTTTTACCAGATTATATTTCTTCGATTGATGGATTTTACTCAAGTGAATGCCAAGTTTATAGAGGATATCGGATGCTAAGATGGTTTGTAACTCAATTTGCGCAAACTGAAAGCTTAGAAGCTGATATTGAAAAAATAGCTCCCGAAGACATTTTAAATAAGAAAATAATGGAAATTAGGCCTGGAAGTAATGGTTTAATTCTGCAACCATACTGGGGACCTGGTCTTGGTCGACCTTTAGCAAAGGGGGCAATCATTGGATTTTATGATGTTCATACTAAATTTCATTTATATAGAGCAATAATTGAAGGAATAGGGTTTGAACTAAAAGACGGTTTAAATTCAATAATGAGAAGATCGCATAACAATATTAAATACTTAACCGTAAGTGGTGGTGGTTCTAAAAGTGATGCGATTTGTCAAATTACAAGTGATTTGTTCAATTTGCCAGTCTATAAAAGTGAAACTAGCGAAAACTCTTCATTAGGATGTGCGATGTCTCAATTTATTTCTCTTGGTGAATTTTCAACTCTTGAAGAAGCAAAGAAGAGCATGATTCGCTATGTAAAAATTTTTAAGCCTAATAAAGAAGCTGTTGAAGAATATGATGAATTATTTAAGAAAGTGTATGTCAACATATATCCTTCATTAAAAAAATCTTATAAGAATTTGACTATTATTCAAGACAGAAATAATAAAAAATAACCCTACATTTCAACAAAAATAGTTGAGTTCTGTAGGGTTTTTTAAATATTTTTAGGATTTTTTGAAATGTTATGATTCTAAAATTTCTTGTGATGTTGGATTAACTCCACTAAATTGTGAGTTATACAAATCAGCATAGAAGCCACCTTTTTTAAGCAATTCATAGTGTGTACCGGTTTCAACGATATGACCTTTTTTCATGACTATGATAAGCTTTGCATTTTTAATTGTTGACAACCTATGAGCAATAACAAAAGACGTTTTATTTTTCATAATTCTATCAAGAGCGTCTTGAATTTGTTTTTCTGTTCTTGTGTCAACAGAAGATGTAGCTTCGTCTAAAATCAAAATTTTTGGCTTCGAAATAATTGCTCTAGCGATTGTTAATAGTTGTTTTTGCCCTTGTGATAGATTTTCGCCATCTTCACTTAACATAAAATTATAACCATTAGGAAGTGTTTGTATAAAATGATCAGCATGGGCTTCTTTACATGCGTTTATTATTTCTTCATCAGTTGCGTTTGGGTCACCAAACAATAAATTTTCTTTAATTGTGCCTTTGAATAGCCAAGTATCTTGTAAAACCATTCCGACTGAGCCTCTTAAACAATTTCTTGAATAATTAAAAATTGTTCGACCGTCAAGCTTGATATTACCGTTATTAAATACATTAATAAGAGTATTTTTTAAGAAATTATAGTGTTTTAAATCCTCTTCAGATAAAGATTCTTTGTTGTTTTGATACAATTCATCTAAATATTTAGCTATTTTATTTCTTTCAAGTTCTGTTGCTTCGCGAATATCGATGGTTTCATCAATACTTATATCGTTGATTTTTTCAACTTTAAATAATTCATTAATTGCGTTTCTGTACAAAATTGATTTTTCTTTTAAGTCTTGATGATTAGCAATATTAGTAATTTCGTAAAAACGCATAATTAAGTTAACCATTGTTGTTTTGCCAGCGCCTGTTGGTCCAACTATTGCAACTGTATCTCCTTTATTAACATGGAGCGTAAAATCCTCGATTAATGGTTTATCTTTTACATATTGAAAATAGACATGATTAAAATCAAATTCACCTTGAATTAAATTTTCATCGACAATAGCGTTTTCTTTATCTTTTATTTCTTCTTTTTCATCAAGTAAATTATAAATTCTTTCAGCACTTGCTAAAACGGATTGAATAACGTTTGCTATTTGACCAATTTGTTGGAATGGTCGTGTGAATAAATTCAAGAGGTTAAAGAAAGAAAACATAGTTCCAATTTGCCCGATTAATCCACCAACGACAGCGATAAAAACATAAGTAACATTGTTGATAAAAATGGTGCATGGAAAGACAAAACCACTTAAAAATTGAGATAATCCATCAGCTTTCGCCATTTCTTTGTTTGTTTTAAGGAATGAATTTTCAACATTTTCTTCTTGATTAAATAGTTTAATTACTGTTAAACCAGCATAATTTTCTTCAATTTTTCCATTCAATACACCCAAAAGAGATCTGTAAGATGCAAATTGTTTTTTAGAGTTTTTAGTTATGAAGAATACACAAATTACGGTGACAGGCAAAGCACAAAGTGCGATAAGTGCAAGCCTATAATCATAAATTAACATTCCGATTAATGTACCAAAAAATAAAGCAACACCACTTGTTAATTGTGTAATGATTGATTGTAAATTTCTTGACACATTATCTACATCGTTTGTTGAAACGCTTAAAGTATCTCCATAAGGGACTCTATCATAGTATGAAAGAGGTAACTTATCTAATTTTATTAATAATTTATCTCTGAAATTATAAGCGAATCTAGCCCCAACACCAACACTAATAAATTCACTTACCCAACTAAAAACAGCAGATAGAGCATACAAACCTAAAAGTGTGCCAAATGATTTGAAAAAATAATCCCATTTTACATAAATTGCGTTACTAGTCAGGTCAAAATCAAATAATGGATTGTTGATAAAAGCATTAACATCTGTACCTTTTGGCATTATTTCATTAATAAAATTGCCTAAATAAATAGGTGTAACAATAGATAAAACAGACGAACATATTGCAAAAACAATTATAATAATTAAGCTTAAATATTCACTTTTAAGGTCTTTTAACATCCTTAAAAATGTTGCTTTGGAGTTCTTTGGTTTTTCTGAAAATCTTCCGCGTCCATGTGGTCCCATTAGTTAGCACCTCCTTCAGCAGCAATTGCTTTGTACATATTGATAGTTTTTTCAACTTCATCAGGATCAAGTTGAGATTTCACGATATCTTGATAAACTGTACAAGTTTTTAATAGTTCGTCGTGTGTTCCTTGACCAACAACTTTGCCTTCATTTAAAACGATTATTGTGTCTGCGTCTAAAATTGAAGAAACTCTTTGAGCAACAACAACCATCGATGAATTTCCAATGTATTTTTGGAGTTCGCTTCTTAATTTTGCATCAGTTTTAAAGTCTAAAGCACTAAATGAATCATCAAAAACATAGATTTCTGGTTTTTTAATAAGCGCTCTTGCAATGCAAAGACGTTGTTTTTGACCGCCTGAAAAATTCTTACCTCCTTGTGAAACGTAACTATCCAATCCATCTGGAAGTTTTGAGATAAAATGTTCAGCTTGAGCAACTGATAAAACATCGTTTATTTCTTCGTCAGTAGCATTTTTGTTTCCAAAAAGCATATTTTCTTTAATTGTTCCTTTAAATAAAACTGCTTTTTGAGGAACGAAACCGATTTTTTCTCTAAGTGTTTTTATTGGAATATTTTTAATATTTACACCATCAAGGAGAATTTCACCCTTAGTTGCATCATATAATCTAGGTATTAAATTGATAATAGTTGATTTTCCGCTACCAGTTGAACCGATGATTGCTGTAGTTTTACCTGGTTTGGTTTCAAATGAAATGTTTGATACACACTCTTTTTCGCTGTCAGGATAGGCAAATGACACGTTTTTGAAAGTCAAAACACCTTTTTTAGAAGAATTTTCTAACGAATTTATGGCTTCTTGTGAAATTTCGTCATCATTAATTGAACTTTTTACATCCAAAACCTCATTAATTCTTCGTGAACATGCACTTGCTTGAGGCAACATGACTAAAATCATCGCAAACATCATAAATGATTGCATAATTTGGAGTGAATATTGAGCGACTTCACCAACATTTGCTAAAAGAGAAGTAATCTTTGGATTATAGATACTATTTAATGGATCAGTGAAGATTGGTTGATTATTCATTAAATAAAATCCTAAACCAAAAATTCCCACATAACATAAGTTAAAAATAATCATGACAGCTGGATTTGCAAAAGACATTGTTTTTCCTACTTTTGTAATTACTTTTGTCATGTCTTTATTTGCTTCATCAAATTTTTTATATTCTTCTTTTTGTTGATTATAAGCTCTTACAACCCTTATACCAGTTAAATTTTCCCTGATAATTACAGTTAATCTATCAATTTTTATTTGCAAAGATCTAAAAAGTGGTGAAGCAAGAGCTAAAAGTATGCACATTACCCCAATTATTAATGGGATGCAAAAAGCGAGAACAATTGATAGTGTTGCATCTTTTGTTAGTGTTTTTATCAAACCAATAACCATATATGTTGGAGACATGACAACTACTCTAATTGCCTGAACTAAATATGATTTTATTTGTTCAACGTCGTTTGTTGTTCTAGTTATTAAAGTTGCGGTACCAAATTTATTGTAGTCGTTAATGGACATTGTATTAACTTTATGGAACAAATTATCTCTTAAAACTTTTCCAACATATGCACTTAATGTTGCACCTAAAAAATTTTGTGTTGTAGCTAAAATTACAACTCCAACCGAGATTAAAATCATCCAACCGCCATTGATCCAAATTTGTGTAATTTTATCATCAATATCTGTTTGAATTAATGTTGTAATTTTTGCCATATATTCAGGCAACATAAGCTGTAAATAGCATTGGCAGATAATAGTTACTGCAACAATTATTAAAAATGGCCATTTTTGAAATAGAAATTTTAATGTTCTAAGCATAAAATCCTCCTTTCTTAATTAAAAAATTTATTAAAGATTTCGTTTTCGTCTATCCTATTTATATATAGGTTAGGAAATTTAATAATATTTGATGAAATCCCGTGAAGATAAAGTAAATAATTAATTGCTTTATTTTTAAACTCTTTTTTTGTAATTTCTGGATGCTCAAGGCGATATACATCTTCTATTTTTCGAATATTTGAATATACTTTTTTACTTTTATATTTCAATTCGCCTGTATCATTAATTTCTTTTAGTATCAAAGAAAGAAATAAGTTTACATAAAAGTTATTAATTGGACTTGATTGCATAGTTTGAATAAAAACTTTGTTTAATTCTTTTAAGTAGTCTATCGTTGCACCATATTCAGGAATTGCATCTTCAAATTTTTTGACAAACAATTTATAACAACGTTTATTTAATTCTTCTAAAACATCTATCTTGCTTGAAAAATAATGGTAAAATAAACCATGTGAAACCTCAGCTTTTTCTGTAATCATATCAATTGTTACGTTGTCATAACCATTGTATGAAAATAGAAAAAGTGCTGTTTCTACTATTTTCTCAAAGCGCATCTCTTTAATGCGTTGGTTCTCTAAAAAACTTCTTGGCATAATCGTCCTTTAAGAATTTTATTCTTAATTGACTATAGTGTCAATCGTTAAAATGATAGAATTTTGTCAACCGATAGTAGATACTAAAAATTTACAAAAATATTGGGGTTTTGCAAGGTTTTTTAAATATTTCTTGCTAATTATTAATGCAAAAAATATAATAACTAAGGAGAATTTATGTATTTAATTGTTGGCTTAGGAAACCCAGGAAAAGAGTATGAAAACACAAGACACAACATGGGGTTTGATGTAGTTAATAAACTAGCAGATTCCCTCGGTCTTGTTTTTGACAAAAAAGATTTTAAAGGCGAGTATGTCAAGACTCGTTATTTTGATAATGAGATGATTATCCTGAAACCAATGACTTACATGAATCTAAGTGGTGATTCAATTATTCAAGTTTTAAATTTTTATAAAATCCCACTTGAGAATATGATTGTTATTTATGATGATATGGATACTCCAGTTGGAAAGATAAAACTAAAATTAAAAGGTTCAAGTGGAGGACATAACGGATTAAAATCCATTATAAAAAATCTAAATACCGAAGAATTTAAAAGAATTAAAGTTGGTATAGGTCATTCACAATATAATGTAATTGATTACGTTTTATCAAAGCCATCAAAAGAAGAAAAAGAAGCAATCGAAGAAGCTCAAGATAATGCTGTTAAAGCAATTAAAATAGCTCTAAAAGAAAATTTTGATAAAGCGATGAATCAATTTAATAAGTAAGGAAAGCGTATTGATTAATTTATTAGAAGAAGGAAAGAAATATTTTTCTACAAAAGAAAAAACAACATCATTTGTAGTGGATCCATTAATTGGAACCTTGCTTTTAACATG
>JAQXNS010000112.1 GCA_029098125.1 bacterium | reverse complement strand
TTTTTGAATTATAACCCTCGATAAAGTGCTCCAAGGAATTTGGGTCACAGGTTGTGACCTAATTTCATTTTCTGAAAAGAAATGTGCAAATTGTGACATCTTTTTAAGTTGTTCATAAGAATATCCTTTGCCATAATCTTTTAGGTCATCAGCAAGCCTTTGTATAAATTTATTACCCCATTCCTTTCTTTGATTGATAATTGCACCAATTTGGTAATAAGTGATAATCATCGTGCTATTAACTACTACCATTGCTTTGTTGCGATTTTCTGTAATCGTCTCTTTGATCTTTGCTAAATCATAAAGGTATTCATTTTGTTCCATTCATTTTCCTCCTTACTAAAACGAGCAGTTAAGTGTTCTCAAGATAAGAAAAAAGCCATCCAACTCAAAAACACCTTTTGTAACTAACTGCTGATATTCCTACCAACCATAGTTATTGGTGTTTCATCCCTCGTTGGATGGCCACTGATTCAAATAATAGATATTTGTGTGGAGCGTGGGTAATATTGCCACATAAACTGAGTCCTAAAGGTCGTCATTTATTTATGTACCGCCATTACCTTCTGGGCGATGCTTTCCACAACGCAAGATCCTAACACGTCCAATCTTGCGGCCTTTATTAGGGTGTCCTATCGTTTACCTGCGTATGGTCGACTTTGCTTAGAGCTAGTTCATAGCGCCGATAGTCTACTAATAAATATGTATTTATTTTACAGTAATTGTCGTGTTAATCAACCTGATACTCTTGTAGCGTGATAGAAATGAACTGTAGCGTTGTATTATTTCTGTCCATTAGGCCATATTGAAAACATAGGTTTGATACTAATAAAGTATTAAGCTTTTTATTTTATAGTATTAATTCATATAAAAATTTATTTATAAATGCGTTTATTCTTCTGAAAAAAGTGCACTCATATAGCTGAAAAAAGTGCACTCATACACTTGAAAAAAGTGCACAAGTTCAATTAGAAGGTAAAAGAAAAAATGTTAGGACACATAAATTTTATAATTTGGATGTGATAATTTCCGTTGACTATAGAGTTAAGTCAAACAGAGGAATCTCCTTTAGAAAGTGGGCAAACAATGTTCTAAAACAATATTTATTGAAAGACTATGTTATTGATTGTGACCGAGTGACTGTTTCAAAAAAACGTTCCTCGAATTAGAAAACAACGTTAGAGAGATTATAAATGAAAGATGCTTCTAACATACGTTAGGTATTTGTTTGTAATAAAATGATGGTTATATGTTTTTTTATGAAATGTAAAATAGATATTTATGTTATTCTTTAATTATTTCGGTGAAAATGTCGATGTAAATTAAATAATTTTGAACGAACAATTATTGAATTAATATTAAAAGAACCAACATTAACTTCAGAAAAAATCTCTATTAAAATAGAAAAAACAAAAAGGACATCAGAGAGATATTTAAAAGCATTACAAGATAAAGTCTATTTAAAAAGAGATGGATAAGATAAAAAAGTGGTATTGAAAAATAATTAAATAAATTAGAATTTAGAAGAGGCAAATGAGATGGAAGCCGTGTTTGGGGATAGCACCTGTATCAATTCTTGGATGCAGCTTGTTAGAAAGGTCAGTTGGAATTTTCCGGGACTTGAAACGGAAGAGTATATAAAGGAGCATGAACAAACCGTACTGAGATTCATGAATAAAAAAACAGGCATTATGCGTCAAAAGTCAGGGAACAATCATCGGTGTTCTTCTTTTTTCGCGTAACAAGAACATGATTTGTTGTTTGGCTGTGGATCCTGAGCATCGAAGAAAGGGTATTGCTTCGATCCTCTTGAGAAAAGCGTTGAATGAATTGGATGCAAGCAGGGAAATCACGGTGTCAACGTTTCGAGAAAATGATGAAAAAGGGATTGCAGCAAGGGCGCTATACAGAAAATTTGGATTTCAGGAAGGCGAATTGACAGAAGAATTTGGTTACCCAAATCAAGTATTTGTTTTGCACCCATAAATTTCAATTTAACTTGCCTTACTATATTACAAAATAAGGTGTTTTTAAAAACGAAAGGGTGTTCACTTCTGTATTAAAATGGTACATCTTTGCTATTTGAGATAATTAATCTTGATGAACTAAAAAGTATCGAGATTTTTTCTTTTTATAGAAGTACAAACTCAACCGTCACGCCTTTTATTTGCCCTGTGTGGACTTTTTTCTTTTAATGCACTGTTTTTAAAGCAAAAAACAATAAGCGAACAGGTTTGAAGTTTTAACTTTTTAACGATTACCTAACAATTTAACGTTTAATATAATAATTTAACGGTTATTCCTACTTTATAACGATTATAGTGAACTCGTTGATTTATTACCAACTTTTTAATATAATATAGTTGGTAATAAAAGTTGGTGATAAAATGAAAATTAAAGAATTATTAAATGAATTATTTCAATACAAAAAAGAAAGAGAATGGTTTGAATATAAAGAAAATTGGTTTCAGCCTATTGCCTTAGGTGAATATATTTCTGCCTTATCAAACTCTGCTGCATTGGTTGGAAAAAAGTATGGTTATTTTATTTGGGGAGTAAACGATGAAACACATGAAATAGTTGGAACAAATTTTGATCAATATCAAGATTATAAAAACGAACCATATCAAAATTTT
>JAQXNS010000111.1 GCA_029098125.1 bacterium | reverse complement strand
ATAGAGAAGAATTTGCTACAGCAAGAGGTAATGTTCCTTCTCAATCTTACTTTGCTCCTGCATACCTTTGGGAACCAGAAGCAGGTAAATCATACGATCAAACTCCTCAACACGCTGCTGCAATTGCTGAATATTCACCAGATACTTATGGTTATAACGAAGAACTTGCAATTAAATTATTCGATAAAGCAATTGAAGAAGAAATTAGTAAAGGTAAGTACAATTATAAAGATACAGCAACAATTGAAATTTCTTGGATGAATACAACTGATACTGACGAATTTGGTAAAGATATTGTAAATTACTTCAATAATGCATTTAAGAAAACTAATTCTTATAAAAATGGATTCAACATTAATTTTGTAAACATCAATGGTTCAACAAACTATCAAGAAGTTTACAACACAATGAAAAAAGGTACATACGACATTGGCTTTGGTGCTGTTAGCGGTATGCAACTTGATCCAATTGGTTTCTTAGAAGTTTTAAAATCAGATAACTCAAGCGGATTTACATTAAACTTTGGTCCAGATACATCAAAAATTGATGAAGCAACTGGAAATTACATCTCATATGCTGGTAAAAAATGGAGTTTTGATGGCTTATGGACAGCTGCAAACAAAGGTGCAATTGTTAATGGAAACGAAAATGGAAAAATTATTAGTGAACCAATCACAATTACACAAGCTGGTAATAAAGCAGTTGATGGAAACATTAATGGAACAGCAGTTAAACAATTAGCTATTGCAATTAACCAAGCAAGTGGTGCAGAAGTTGCTAAATTTAAATTATTTGCTGACGCTAAAAAAGCATCTGATGAATATATTTCAGTTTCAGTTTCATACAAAGCTGGAGAAATTACAAAAGTAGCTGTTATTAACCTCTACTATGACGATTTATTCTTCACATGTGAAGGTGTTAATGCTGAAACTGGCGAATTTGACTTTGATCCAAATAATGAAGAAGATGTTAAAGCAATTATTTCTTTACCAATAGTCTTTAATAGCTCAACTACTAATGGACAAGTTTTAGATGAAGATCAATTTGAATGGAAAGATGTCCAATCAGTTGGCGCATACTTCACTTACTATATGGAAATCGAAGGTGTTCCAACAGCAACAACTCTTTCTATTTCATTTAAACTTAATTAATATTAATTAATTAAGAAAAAAAGTTAATTTTTATTCCGAAATGGTGCTATTTAGTAAAAATAGCACCATTTTATTATTCAATAAATTGTCTAATAATGTTAAAATTATTAAGATTTTTAACGAGGAGAAAAGTATGTGGAAATATGTTGTAAAAAGAATATTACTCGCCTTTGTTACAGCTTTTATTATTCTTAGTGCCACATTTTTGTTAATGAAACTTTTACCTTTCAAAGAACCAGTCGGTTTCCCGGTTGACAAGTTTAGATTTTACGTAGATCAAGCAATTCAAGGATTTGTCATTCAAAGTGATAAACCAATCAATGAGTTAGGAAATTGGCTTTGGACAACTGAAGGAACTAGTCTTTTTGACGATGGTACTGTTTATTATTTTTATAAAAGACCTATTTTTGAGCAATATGGACATTGGCTATGGAATATTGTGAGTGAATGGAACTGGGGTACATCAACTTCAATTCAAGTTAATGCTAGCGCTATCAACATTATTGCAACAAGACTTCCAGTTTCAATGGGAATTAACATTATTTCAGTTTTGATTAGTGTTCCTTTTGGAATTGCTCTTGGTATTTGGGCTGCATTAAAGAAAAACACACCAACTGATCATATTATTTCAACATTGATCATGATTTTTATTAGTGTTCCAAGTTTTATCGTTATTTCTTTATTACTCAAATGGTTCACTATTGATTTAAGATGGTTACCTTGGGAATGGCCAAGTGCAGCTGCCGAAACTAGTAAAAAAGCATTAGGTTATATTATTCCTGTTTTAGCATTGTCTTTTGGTTCAATTTGTGGTTATTGTAGATTTACAAGAGCTGAACTTTGTGAAGTTATGTCTAGTGACTACTTACTTTTAGCAAGAACTAAAGGTTTGACTAAAAAACAATGTATCGTTAGACATGCATTAAGAAACGCAATGGTTCCAATTGTTCCATCAATTTTAAGTGAATTTATTGGAATTTTAAGTGGTTCAATGATTCTTGAAAACTTATATAACATTCCAGGTATTGGAAGTTTATTCGTCAACGCAATTAATAGTGAAGACTATAGCGTTTTGATGGTCGATATGGCTATGTTTACTGTTGTAAGCTTAGTTGCAAGTGTTTTCCTCGACATTTCTTATGGCTTTATCGATCCACGTATTAGAATGGGAGCTAAGAACAATGGATAAAAAAGAATATACATATCTTGATAGTTCTAATGTTGAACACGTTGTTTCTATCTCAAAAGAAGATTTTAAATTAAATCAAAAAGATAAAAGCATTCATGATACAAAGTTTAAAACAAAACCTACAACTTTTTTCAAAGATGCTTTAAAGAGATTTGCAAAAAATAAGAGTAGTGTTGCTGGCGCAATTATTTTAGGTACACTTTTACTTTTAAGTGT
>JAQXNS010000110.1 GCA_029098125.1 bacterium | reverse complement strand
ATTCTTTAGATCTTTCAGTTTAGTTAGATTTGGACAATTCTTACTTTATTTACCAATGTTTATTTTATTCTATGTAATGAATAATTCAGCAATTCTTGCTAAAAACAGAACAAAATATACATCAATGAGTGGTGCAAAAGGCTTCTTCAACACATTATGGAGAGTTGCTCTTTCAATGGTTGGTGGCGTCTTAATTATTACTTTAATTGAATATGTTCCATTCTTTGCTCAACTTGGACCAGGTGCTGATTTATTATTCTCTCCAACTTTTGGTGGACCATTTATGTCGCTTTTAATAGTCTTCGTTCCTCAGGTAATTGTATTTTCAATCATCGCCACAATCCTTTATAGAAAAACAGGAAATGTATATGTTGGTGCATTTGTAATTGCAATTCTTGCATGTTGGATTGTTACTGGTGGTAGTGCTATTTTATAAGATTTATAAAATTAATAAATTGGCGATTTCAAATTTATGAAATCGTCAATTTTTTTAAAATAGTTGAGTTTTGAAGGGTTTTTTAGAAAATTGTTTTCCATTTTTGTTTTAATTTTTGGTTAAATAGAATGACTTTTTATAGAATTATTTTGCATTTTTATTGTTGTTATTTTAATTTTTATAAGATTAACTAATAAAAATAAATTATAAGGAATGAATGAAATTGCAAAATAACAAACAAGAAAAATTATAAATAAACAATAAAAGGATAGAATTTTAATTTTCCTTTTCTCCATTTCCTTTATGAAATATTTTTATATTAAATTTAATATAAATTTGGTAAAAAAATACCGAAGTTAATATTAAATATAGTGATTAATATGCAAAATATAGGGTATTTATTTGTAAAAAACATAAAAATATTACTTTAGTAATATAAATTTCTTGAATATTGTATATTGTATTGTTATTATCAACGTGCATGAGCAATAATCTGACTGTTTTTTATAAAAATATCGATGGAAATTATACTGACATGATTCAAAGAATAAACAATGAATCTCTTATTTTAAAATTCATTAAAAAATTTCCTTCTGATACTAGTTTTCATAATTTAGAGGAAGCCTTAAATTGTGATGATTTTAAAGCTGCATTTATAAGCGTTCATACATTAAAAGGCGTTGCTCTTAATCTTAGTTTTACAAAACTTGCATCTGTTTGTTCTGAATTAACTGAATATTTAAGAAATTATGAAAATTTAAATATCTCAAGAGATATAGTTATAGAAAAATTTGAAATAATCAAAGAAAATTATCAAAAAGTAGTTGATGAAATAATAAAATTAGAACAATTTTGAATTTATGAAGAAAAGAAGCGTTTTAGTTGTAGAAGATAATGAGCTAAATCTTGAGATGCTTTGTAGCTTCATCGAAGAAAAATTTGATGTTATCAAAGCATATAATGGTTTAGAAGCTCTAAATTATTTAAAAACATCCGTTAATGATGTTTCTTTAATTTTGACTGATGTTAATATGCCAGTTATGAATGGCTATGAATTTTTAGATGAGTTAAAAAAAGATAAAGAATTATCATTAATTCCTGTTATCGTTATGACTCAAGAAAATAGTGAATCTGAAGAACTTTTAGCTTTAAGTCATGGAGCAAATGATTTTTTACCAAAACCATACAGACCTCAAATTATTCTTCATAGAATTACCAACATGATAAAGTTAAAAGAGGTATCATCATTAATTAACATCATCAAAAACGATAAACTTACCGGATTATATACAAAAGAATATTTTTTTCTAAGAGTCGAAGATATTTTAAAGCAAGATCCAGAAGGGGAATATTCAATAATTTCTACAAATATTGAGAATTTTAAAGTCTTTAATGAAGTAAATGGCTCAAAAAAGGGTGATGAAATATTAACAGATATTGCAAGTTTTATATTAAAATCCGTTCCTCAACATGCAATTGTTGGAAGATTAAATGCTGACAAATTTTTAATTTTAATGAAGACAGAAGATGAAAAAATGCTTAGGGAACATTTTTTAGAAACTGTTGATGATAATTTTAAAGAAGTTTATTTCAAACTTGGTGTATATCAAATTGTTGATAAAAATATGAGCGTAAGCGCTATGGTTGATAGAGCGGTTATTGCATGCGATTCAATTAATGGAAAGTTTGACTCTTTAGTAGCTGATTTTGAAGAAAAATTAAAAGATAAACTTTTAAGAGAAAACTCTCTAATTGAGTTGATGGAAGATGCTTTAGTTAAAAGGGAATACAAAGTTTTTTATCAACCAAAATATGATTTAAAAAAGAATGAATTAAAAGGTAGTGAGGCATTAGTAAGATGGCTTCATGACGATAAATATATTTCACCAAGCGAATTTATCCCTTTGTTTGAACAAAATGGATTTATTAATGAGTTAGATAAGTACGTTTTAAATGAAGTTTTTGCTTTTTTAAAGGAGCAAAAGGAAAATAATGTTCCGCTTTTTCCAATTTCTGTCAATATATCACGAGTTGATATCCTAAAAGCTGACCTTATTAATTATTTAAATTCCTTGATCGAAAAATATCAAATTGAAGCTAAATATGTTCATTTAGAAATAACAGAAAGTGCGTATACTGACAATGATAAGATAATTTTTTCAACTATTGATGAATTACGAAAAATCGGTTTTGTTGTTGAAATGGATGATTTTGGAAGTGGATATTCATCTTTAAGTATGTTTTCACAAATAAATATTGATTACTTAAAACTTGATATGTACTTCATAAAAAATGAATTAGAGAATGACGATTATGCTAATTTAGTCTCATTCATCATAGATTTTGTACACAAAAAGGGTATAAAAGTTGTTGCTGAAGGTGTCGAAACTTATCAACAAGTCAAAAAATTAAACAATTTTGATTGCGACCTTGCTCAAGGCTACTATTTTTCAAAACCTTTAAATAGAGATGATTATTTAAATTTAATTTCTTCGATAGAAATAACTTCAAATAATGAAGAAAAATATATTAATGGAAGAAAAAACAAAGAAATTATTGTTTATTTTGATAACGATCCAATATATGAATCTTGGTTAAATAAAGCATTTAAAAATAAATATGATATAAAAATGTTTAATGAAGATGGAATTAATGAGTTTATTAAAACAAAAAAAGACAATTTTGCTTTAATTCTAATAAACCCTAGTTCAAAAATATATGATGTTCATAAATTGGTGCATGATATAAGGGTGAATCCAAAGCTAGTAAATGTTCCAATTTTAGCTTTAATTGATTCTCCAAATGCAAATTTTGATAGATCAATTATTAATGATGCCGATGAATTTATGTGTAAGCATCACCCTTGTGAAGATTTTGTTAAAAGAGTTAAAAATTTAATTAAATATCATGATTTTCAAAATAAATGTAACCTTTACTCATATGAGGCAAATCATGATTTTGTAACTTCATTATTAAATAGAAGAGGACTAAAAAGAAAAATAGAAGAATTAGATAATTCATTTTTCCCTTGCTATTTGTACCTATTTGATATTGATAATCTTAAATCTGTAAACGATTTTAGTGGGCATGAAAGTGGCGATAAAGCTATTACTATTTTTGGAAATGTAATAAATAACTTTTCTTATAATAATATAATTGCACGCTATGGTGGCGATGAATTCATTTTTATTACTAACAAGCTTAAAAATGAAAAAGAAGCTTTAGAATTTGGAGAAAAAATATCAATTTTATATAAAAAAGAAGCTGAAAAAGAGAATATCAATGTTT
This sequence comes from bacterium, assembly GCA_029098125.1. GTDB lineage: Bacteria > Bacillota_I > Bacilli_A > RFN20 > CAG-826 > Onthovivens. The sequence goes on along the minus strand of JAQXNS010000110.1, from coordinate 12,446 downwards.
CTTGTTCATCTGGATGTTCAGTTTTCACTTCAAAAAAGGATCTAGAAGATAATTTAGTTAAAAAAACAGATAAAGGCTTATACAAAGCAAAGAATGTTAATAAAGGACATTGTATATTTTTAAACGAATAAGGAAATTTAAATTTTAATACTCTCCTTAATTTGGCGAAAATTTCTTGCTTGTATCATAACTAGTACATTTTTAGTACATTTAAGGAAAAAAGTCGGCTCATTTTAATTGCTTTTATCAAAATGAAAGTTCAAAATTCCCTCTTTTTGATAATGAAACTATTTTACTTATTATTTAATAATCTTGATTTCTATAGTTCTACTTTTTAATATATTTATATGGATTTTACATATTTAGTTGTTTTAATTATTGCTGGATTTTTAATTACTTACATGTTTGGAATATCATATTTGAAAGTATTAAGAGGTGAATCTTCTCAAAATATAAAATATTTTCATGTTTTGTTAATTTCTTTACTTTTTGGCGGTTTAGCTGATTTATTACTTTATGCAATGTTTAAAGATATTCGCGATGAAGATAGAGTAGATTCACATAAATTTATAATTTTTTCAATTTTGATTAATTTATTCCAAATTTTAATTATTATTCTTTTGTATATTTTTAATTTAATTGTATTTTAAACTTAAAAATACCTTTAGATTTAAGAAAAATCTCTATTTTTTTCAATATTTTGTAAAAAAAATTAAATTATTTTATAATAAATATATGTACAGGGTGATTATCGTAGATAATGAAGAAAGTGTTCGTGAGAGACTTCTTTTTTTGCTAAGCAAAATGAATTCAGATTTTGAAGTAGTCGGATCTTTTGAAAACGGATATGACGCTCTTTTATCGATGAATTCTTTATCGCCAGATTTAGTAATTACCGATATTAAAATGCCATATGTTGATGGTATTGAATTAATTAAACAATCAAAAATTGACTTACCATTACTTCAATTTATTATCATTAGTGGTTACGATTTGTTTGATTATGCAAAACAAGCAATTGAACTTGGAGTTTTATCTTATATTACAAAGCCAATTTCTTATGAGGATCTATCAAATGCACTTAGTAGAGCTAAAAGTGAACTAGATAAGAAACTGTATGTTGATACGAATATTGAAAATCTACAAAATAAAATCGATAAGGTACTAAAAATTATTCAAGATAACGATTTAAATAAATTAGTAACTTTAAAGGAAATTCCTCAAAACTTCAAAGAAAAGTTGATCGCCGATCAAATTGATTTAGAAGCTAATTATTTTCTTTTAGGTTGTTTTGATTTTGATGATGAGGCGGATTCAATTACATATGAGCAAAATGAACTCGTCAACTTCTATTTAGATCGTTACATTAAAGATTCTTTAAATGACAAAAAATTTGCTAATAAAATAAAATTTATTACTTTTACAAAAGATAATGAAACTAATATTTTCATCCTTTCTAAAGAAAAGATTGTGATTGAAGAAATTCGTGAAACTTTCTCTGAAATCATTACAAAAATAAGAAAAACATGCGGTGTTTCGCTTTCTATTGGCTTTAGTGAACTCGAAGATTTAATTGTTCAAAATATAAATTATACGCAACTTAGTTATAGAAGACTTTATAGACATGCCAAAAGAGTCTTAGAATATCGTACAGTTGTTGGACAAAATATAGTTTTATTCTACGATGATATTGATAAAAATAACTCAAGTTCAGGAAAAGTTGATGAAAATGAGTATAAGACTATAAATTATGAGATTTTATATGGCCGAATTGACATCGCTATTGAAAAAATCAAGTCAATTCTAAATAATGTAACACCTGAAACTTTTAAAGATACATATTTCTTTGTTTTGAATAATTTATTGGACGCAATTCTTAATAGTTGTATTTCCCTTGTTACTTTATATGATTCATTCATGCCTCATATTGATATTGTTTATAAACTTTTTAACTCTAAAACTGGTGCAGCTCTTTTCCAATTTCTTTCAACTTTAGTTTATAAGATTGATGAAATTAACAAGAGTCAAAGATTAAATAAAGTTGATACTTCTTTTAGTCAAATCACCTTTTATTTAGAACAAAATTATAAAAATCCAACTTTATCACTAGAAGATGTTGCAAATAAATTAGGCTATAGTCTTTCTTATATTAGTGCAATTTTCAAAAAGAATAATACATCATTTACAAAATATTTAACGGATTTAAGAATGAATAAGGCATTATTAATTCTTAAAAAAGACGATGCAAAACTAATAAATGTTGCTTCAGAAGTAGGATATGATGACCCATATTATTTTTCGCATTGCTTTAAAAAGCATTTTGGTGTTTCACCTCTTGATTATCGAAAGAAATGAAAAAACATATTTTTTCAATTAAAACTCAATTAATTGCGACTTTTGTCCCGATTTTTTTAATTTTATTTTTAGCAATTTCTTCAACAGCGATCGCTCTTTACTATTCTAATCTTATTAAATATATGGATTCGCAAATTCAAGGTCAATCTTTTCAAATTTTAAATAATTATGAATCATATTTTGATAGCGTTATTATGACAAGTAACGCCATTGAAAAAAAGATTGATAATATCGATGTAAATATTGAAAAAGTGAGGGTCAACGAATATTTCGATGATTTAAAATCTTCTAGACAAGAAATATTATCTTTAGCTTTGTATGATGCTTCAAATGATGGAAAACTACTTGTATCAAGTTCAAATTATGAAGGCGAAAAGGAAGGTAGTATCTATTTAAACTGGTATAAAAGTGCTCTTGAAAATCCATTATTAAATAACTTTAGTGCTATTGAAGAATTAGATAACACCCAACATGGTTTTATCTTGTCTAAAAAGATGAAGTATTCAACTTTAGAAAAAGAAGCAATTTTAAAAATAAATTATGATTTTACAAAAATTTTAAATTCGATGTCTTTAACCGATCTTGGAAAAGGCGGTCACATTACAATTTATGATAATGATTACAATTTAATTTATTCTTCAAATAGCGTTAGTGAAAATGAAATTACCGTTGTTAAAGAGACCATTTTAGGAAGCAAGATTGTATATATTGATAATATTTCATTCAGTTTGTTTTTATCAACAATCTCAAAAACAAGGTGGAAACTTGCAATTTTTATTAATTATCAAAATATTTCTAATTTAATGAGACAATATTTTTTTATAGTCCTTTCGGTTGGGATAGTTTTAGCGATTGTCTACATCATTGCTTTATATTTCATGGCTTCTAAAATAACTAAGCCTCTTAAAGTTTTAAAAGAAGAAATGAGTAAAATTGAAATTTTAGCTGATAATAAGGATATAAAAAGTAATTTTAATAGTAATTTAGAAGTTAAAGAGCTTTCTGAATCATTCAATCAAATGCAAGATAGAATTGAATTTTTAACCAAACAAATAATTAAGGAAGAAGAAGAAAAAAATAAGAGCGAGCTAAAAGCTCTTCAAAATCAAATTAATCCTCATTTTTTATACAACACTCTTGATTCAATCCTTTATTTAATTGAACGAAATGAAAATCAAAAAGCTGAACAAATGATTATTTCTCTTTCGAAATTCTTTAGAATTTCAATTTCGAAAGGTCAAAATATAATTCCTCTTGAAAAAGAAGTTGAACATGCAAGTTATTATTTAGCAATTCAAAAAATTAGATATGGAACAACTTTTGATTATGAGGTTAAAGTTGATAAAGATTTATATAAATATAGTGTTATTAAGTTGATACTACAACCAATTGTTGAAAATTCTTTATTACATGGATTACAAGAAATCAATGGAAAAAATGATGGAAAAATCATTATTGAAGCTAAAATTGATGGTGAATTTTTACGCTTTGATATAATTGATAATGGTTATGGAATTTTGCCTGAAAAAGTTGAAGAAATTTATAAGAATTTAAAAGATGACAGTATAAAAAGTAGCGTTGGATTAAAAAATGTTTATCAAAGAATAAAAATTTATTATGGCGAGAAAGCTGAATTAAAGATTTTTACTGAGCTTGATAAAGGAACAGATATTGCATTATTTTTACCACTTGAAAGGTTAAATACAGATGAAAAAATTTAGTTTATTTTTCTTAATTCCTCTTTTATTATCTTCATGTTCAACAAATAAAGTTCGAATTTCTTCGTTTATTTATGCAGATGATGACATTTTTATTGAAGAGATGAGTAAAAACCTTCTAAGTTCTTTTCATTATGGTGATATCGATTATCATTCATATAACGCAACGAGATCTCAATTAAATCAAAATAATCAGATTATTAAAGAAATTGAAGATAATAACCCAGATATTTTACTTGTAAATTTAGTTGATCGTTTAGCAAGTAAATCTATTGTTGAAAAAGCTAAAAAACACGATGTTCCTATAATTTTCTTTAACCGTGAACCATTAAGTGAAGATATTACAGGCGAAAATAATATATTTTATGTTGGAACTGACGGTTCTTATGAAGGAAAGGCCCAAGCTCAAATTTTTGATTCATTAGTTAAATCAAATGCAAATTCATATTTAGCATCAAAATACGACAAAAATAAGGATGGAGTAATTCAACTTGCCTTAGTTAAAGGTGAACAAGGACATCAAGACTCAGAACAAAGAAGCAATAATTGTTTACTTGGTTTAAAAGAACTTAATTATGATTATGAAATTTTGCAATCAACATTTTGTGATTGGACAAGCGAAACTTCATTCACTGAATTTGAAAAGATATACTTAAATAATCTTGACGAAAATGGTACTTCAAAAATTGAACTTGTTTTATCGAACAACGATGCAATGGCTCTTGGAGTAATTGATTATTTAAAAACTCTTCCTATATATAATAAGGATATAGCGATTGAGGATCAATTTTTCCCAATTATTGGTGTTGATGCAACAAATGTTGCATTAAAATCAATTAAAAATAATGAGTTAAGTGGAACAGTTCAAAACGATTATAAAGTTCAAGTTGAATTAATCTATAAACTTGCATGTAAAATTTTAAATATTCATTATGATTCATCACTAGAAGATATTTCATTAAATAAAAAAATTTATTATACGAAAGGTACAATTATCACAAAAGATTACTTAACTAAATAATAGCGTCATTTTTACCTTATAAATTTTTCTCTGCTTTATTTATAAAAATTTCTAAAACTAAAAAATAGTGTAGAAATTTCTAAATTAAGTAGAGATTTTTTAATTTAATGATGTAAGCGCTTTCATTAAAATTAATGTTGTAAGTAAGAGATACAACTTTCTTAGTGTATTTCAATTCTTTTGGAATTTTAGGAGGAACTTATAATATGAAAAGAAAATTAATTCCATTTGTCGTTTTATCATTATTTGGTGTTTTAACAAGCTGTGGCGGAAATGCTGGCGTTGCTAACAAAGAAAAACCATTAGTATTCTTCAACAGACAACCATCAGATCCAACAACTGGCGAAATTGATATGAAGACAATGAACTTCTCAGACAAGACTTATTATGTTGGTTTTGATGCTGCAGGTGGTGGAGCTGTCCAAGGAAAATTAATTACAGATTACTTAAAAACTGCTGATTTAGCTAAACTTGATAGAAATAAAGATGGAAAAATCGGATATGTTTTATGTATTGGTGACGTTGGCCATAACGATTCAAAAGCTAGAACTCAAGGTATTAGAGAAGCTTTAGGAACATGGAATGGCGACACAAACCCAACAACAAGAAAAGAAGGAAAAGTAAAAGTTGGTGATAAAGAAGTTCCTGTAGTTGAACTCGAAGCAAAAGCTATGACAGGTAATGATGGTTCAACTTGGAATGCTACAGCTGCTACAGAAGCTATGGGTACATGGGCAACTCAATATGGAGATCAAATTGACTTGGTCATTTCAAATAATGATGGTATGGCAATGGGTTGTTTACAAGCTTCAAACTATCCAACAGGTGTCCCAATCTTTGGTTATGATGCAAACTATGATGCAGTTGCTGCAATCGGCCAAGGAAAATTAACAGGTACTGTTTCTCAAAACGTTGATGCTCAAGCTACAGCAACTCTCCAAGTTATTAGAAACTTACTTGATGGAAAAGATCCAGTTAAATACGGTATCACAGAAGCTACAGCTGATGGTTCAAAAATTAGCGCTGAACTCGAATATAGAGCAGATACTAAAGCTTTATTAGCTAAAAACAGTGCAGTCACAAAAGCTAATTACCAACAATATGCTGAAGGTGGAAGAGATACAGGTATCAAACAATCAACAGCTGAGAAGAAAAAGGTTTTATTAACAATCTACAATTCAGCAGATAATTTCTTATCATCATCATATGTTCCAGCATTAAAATATTATGCTCCATTATTAAACATTGACTTAAATATTGTCCAAGGTGATGGTCAAAATGAAGCTTCATGTTTAGATAAATTTACAAATCTTGATCAATATGATGGCTACGCTGTCAACATGGTCAAAACAAATTCAGGAACAAACTACACAGATAAATTAAAATATTAATTTTTAAAGTAAGTTGAATTATCGTCTATCAAAGGAGGAATCTCCTTTGATAGACTTTTTAGAGGAGACACATATGAGTGGTGAAGTAGTACTTAAAATAGAAGGATTATCAAAATCATTCGGGAAAAATAAAGTATTAAACAACATCAACCTTCAAGTTAAAAAAGGAACCGTCATGGGACTCATGGGTGAAAATGGTGCAGGAAAGTCTACAATGATGAAATGCCTATTTGGAATCTATGCAAAAGATGATGGTAATTTTTATTTAGAAGGTAATCCAATCGACTTTACGAGTCCAAAAGACGCTTTAGAAAATGGTGTTGCAATGGTCCACCAAGAATTAAATCAATGTCTTGAAAGAACTGTTGCTGATAATTTATTTCTTGGTAGATATCCTACAAAATATGGCCTAATTAATGAAAAAAAGATGCAAGAAGAATCGACTAAGCTCTTTAATTCATTAAATATGACTGTAAACCCTAAAACTGTTATGAAAACAATGTCTGTTTCAAATAGACAAATGGTTGAAATTGCTAAAGCAGTTTCCTATGATTCTAAAATTATTGTTTTAGATGAACCTACATCTTCATTAACAGAAAGAGAAGTAAAAAAATTATTTAAAATAGTAAATGATCTTAAGGCAAAAGGCGTTTCATTTATCTACATTTCACATAAAATGGATGAGATTTTTGAAATTTGTGATGAAGTTTCAGTCCTTCGTGATGGCGAAATGATTTTAGCTAAATCAACTAAAGAAACTAATATGAATGAACTTATAAGTGCAATGGTTGGTAGAAGTTTAAATCAAAGATTCCCAGAAATTGATAATAAGCCTGGCGAAACAATCTTAAAAATCTCTAACTTAAACACAAAATATGCTCCTAATTTAAAAGAGATAAATCTTGAAATTAAAAAAGGAGAAATTTTTGGTTTATATGGATTAGTTGGTGCTGGAAGAAGCGAACTTTTAGAAACAATTTTCGGATTAAGAACAATTTCTAGCGGTGAAATTGTTTATAACGGAAGAAAAGTTAGATTTGAAAGCCCAGTCGAAGCTATGTCATATGGATTTGCTTTCGTTACAGAAGAAAGAAAATTCAATGGTATGTTCGCTAAAGAAACCCTTAAGTTTAATACATGTATAACTAACTTAAATAAATACAAGAATGCAGGCATTATTTCAAATACTAAAATGAAAGATGCTACAAATTTTGAAATTAAAAATATGCATGTTAGAACAACTGGAGCTGAAGAACTTATCTCTTCACTTAGCGGTGGTAATCAACAAAAGGTTATTATTGGGAAATGGTTAGAGAGAAATCCAGATGTTTTACTTTTAGACGAACCAACTCGTGGTATTGATGTTGGTGCTAAATATGAAATTTACCAATTAATTTTAAGAATGGCAAAAGAAGGAAAAACAATTATTGTTGTTTCTTCAGAAATGCCTGAAATTCTTGGTATTACAAATCGTATTGCAGTAATGTCTAACAATCAAATTAGTGGAGTAGTTGATACAAAATCAACAAACCAAGAAGAACTACTTAGACTAAGCGCTGCGTACTTATAATAATTGCGAGGTTTAATATGGAAGAGAAAAATTTAGATAAACATTTCTTGTTTGATAATAATGAAATTCAAAACCTTGAATCAAAGTTAGTTGAACTTAGATTAAATGGTCAAACAAAAATTTCTCAATTAAAAGACGAGATTGACATTGTTAAAACAAATAAATTTTCTGATAAAAATCAGAAAAGAGAAGAAATTTCTAGCTTAAAAGCTCAACTTGCTGAAGCTAGAAATGACAAGAAAGCTCATTCTGAAGAAATTAAAACTACAGTCAAAGAAGCATTAAAAATTACAAATGATGCTTTTAAAACAGAATATTCTTCAGTTAAAGAAGAGCAAGATTTCGTAATTAAAAACGCAAAAGCTGAGTATAAAGCTTCTGTTGAACAAATTAAGGCAGATCATAAAGAAAAAATAGCTATTATTAAGAGCAATTTTGCTGAAAAGATTAATAGTGAAACTGATGCAGAAAAGAAAAAAGAAATAAAAGCTGAAAGAGATTATGAATTAAAAAGTGAAAAAATCTCTTATTCTACTGCACTTTATGAGGCAAAAAGACATTTTGATGGAATTCATCAAGGCGCTAAGGATACAAAATTCAATGTTTTCCAAGACACTCAAACTGTTAGAAACAGAATTAGAGGTGGAAAGAATTCAATTTTAGAAAATTTTGAATTTAAAGCTAGAAATTATGTTTATTCATTTGTTCCTAGTAAGTTCTTCTTAAATAATGGTTTATATTTAGTCATTATTGCATTCTTTATCATTGCAGTAATTATGGCTCCAATCATGGGAAAAGGTCAACTTTTAACTTTGCCTAACATTCTTACAATTTTAGAACAATCATCAACAAGAATGTTCTATGCTCTTGGTGTTGCTGGATTAATTCTTTTAGCAGGAACTGATCTTTCTGTTGGTAGAATGGTTGCTTTAGGAAGTTTAACTACAGCTGTTTTATTACATGATGGAGCAAATATCATTAAATTCTTTGGAATGGATCCTTGGAACTTTAATTCAATTCCAATCGGAGTAAGAGTTGTTATTGCTCTTCTTTTATCGTGTGTCCTCACAACTGCATTCTCTTGTATTGCTGGTTTCTTTACAGCAAAGTTTAAAATGCATCCATTCGTTACAACATTATCAACTCAATTAATCATTTATGGTTTATTATTCTATGCAACAAGTGGTGTTTCTGCTGGTAATATTGATTCATCAATCAAAGATTTAATCGGTGGAAGAATCGATATGGGAGGATTTGGTTTCCCTAAATTAATTTTCTACGCAGTTATTGCTATTATTGCAGCCTGGTTTATTTGGAATAAGACTAAATTTGGTAAGAATATGTACGCTGTTGGTGGAAATTCAGAAGCAGCCGCAGTCAGTGGTATAAATGTTTTCTGGGTAACAATGGGCGTCTTCATTATGGCTGGCATTTTCTATGGTTGTGGATCTTTCCTTGAAGCATTTAGAGCAAACGCTAGTGCTGGAACTGGACAAGGTTTTGAACTTGATGCTATTGCAGCTTGTGTTGTTGGCGGCATTTCCTTCTCTGGTGGTATTGGTAAGATTAAAGGTGCAGTCATTGGTGTCATTATCTTTACTGGTTTAACATATGTCTTATCATTCCTTGGTATTGATACCAACTTACAATTCGTCTTTAAAGGCGTAATTATTATGGCAGCTGTCGCTTTAGATAGTGCAAAATACCTTAAAAAGAAATAATATTTAACTTCAAAAAATATTGATAAAAAGAGGATTTTTTAGAAACATATAATTCTAATTAATCCTCTTTTATTTTGCTATAAAATATGAATTTTTTAAAAATAGTGGACTTTGAGTGGGTTTTTCAAAAAAATTAAAGTAATGAAAGTAAGAAATCAAGGTTATTTAAATAGTATTTATAAGCATTTTTGCTATCAAGTTTTAATATAATATTTTGATTGTTTATAAATATTTGGTGATTAAAAAACACTGATGGTTTTTCAACAATTTCTTTAGCATATCCTTTAAAACTAAAGACCTCTTTAATATAACTTTTCTTTTCGGCTTGATTATTAAAAGTAGACAAATAAGAAAATGCATCTTTTAAAATATTAAGATTTTTAGGTGTAATAAATAATATTTCTGGGTCGATTTTTTCTAAATCTATTAAATTAGTTACACCTAAAAATTTATCATTTTCCTTTAATGAATCAATAAATTTTTCTTCTTCATCGCTAAATGGAGTATACGAAAGAAGTGCAAATTTTTTATCTAAAGTAACTGGCATTTTATTGTTTAGTAAATCTTTTTTCATTGATAAGGAAAGTATATTATTTTCATTTCCGTCCAGGATAAAATAATTTTTGTTATATAGGCGAATTCTTTCTATTAATATCGAATCATTAATTTTTTCATCTAATTTGAACTTGATTTCAACATTTTCATCACCTTTAGATGATACAAAATGAACATTTTCAATATTAAATGTGTTTGGAGTACCTGATTTTGTTAATAAATTAAAAGTTAGATCCTTATGATTTCTTGCAACTAATTTTAAAGCTTGAGTAAATTCAGCTATTGATTCTACTTCTTGATAATTAATAAATATTGTTTTTGAGTTCATAAATATATTTTACAACAATTTTTTTTAAATTTTTTGTTGCGTTTTTAGAAATTTCTCCTATCTATTTAACATATTTAGTCAATTTTTAATAAATTTCAACTAAATAAGAAAATTTTTGAATATACAAATAATGAAACTAAAATAGCAATTGATAATTTAGTTAAAACAACAAAGAGTATTGATTTATCAATTTCACCTAATTTTGTTATTGGAACTAGTGGAACAAATTCGTTTAAATGAATAATTGATGCTCAAAAGTGTGTAATTTATGGTCAAAATATTACAAAAACTACTGCTGGTTCTTCTTTATTCTGTGCATTATGAACTTGTGAAATTTCAAATGTGGACAGTTGATGGAGAAATTAATGGTTAACAATACACCGGTTAAATTGTTGGAAGAAATTTAGAAACTTAAAAAAATAATTATGCAACAGTTACAAATGATAAAGCGAATAGTGCTGGTGGAATCTGTGGTGGCAGAATTTGAAAAATTATTAATTTTATAAACTATGGAACAGTTCATTTAAACGCAATTTTTGTAAATAACCTGTTTTTTGGAGAATCACTTAAAATCTTGTGCTAAATTCTAAAAACGGGACCATGTTTAATCAAAGATATAATCCATTATATATAAAAATGAGAGAAATAATTACAAGTGGTGAACTTGGCGAATTTCTAAGAGTTAATTAGATAATTACTAATTGGTTTAGAACTGATGAATATTATAAAAGTGGAAAATGGAGAGCTACTTGGAATAAAGAAGGTGGAGGTATTTTAATAAATCAATGTCCTCATCAAATTGATTTTATCCAATGGATAATCAGTAAGTCACCTATTTCTGTTCGTGCAATTTGTAAATATAGACATTATCATGATATTGAAGTTGAAGATGATGTCAGTGCATATTTTGAATTTGACAATTGTGCAAGTGGTGTATTTATCACAACAGGCGAAACTCTTAGGACAAATTAGACTTGAAATTACAGGTACAAAAGGTAAGTTAATTTGTGAGAATGACACATTAAAATTCTGTAAAAACCCTGCAGAATCCACATATTTGTTAAAAAATAGCAAAGAATTTTTCTATAAATCTGAGTGTAAAGTTGAAGAAATTTTACTAGATGGAGATAACCCACAACATCGTGGAATCATGAATAATTTTACTAACTTTTTATTAGGAAAAGAGGAATTATTTTTTGATGGAAAAGAAGGAATTAATGGCGTTGAGTTAATGAATGCTATTGAACTTTCTGGTTGGCTTGATGGTAAAAAAATAGATATTTCTGTATCTGAAGAAATGTATCTTCAAATTTTAAAAGAAAAGTGCATTAAAAATTAGAGCAAATAATTGTCTATTTAACCCTAAGATTGTAAAATTTATAAATAAATATTTATAAATAAGTTTTGCAAAGGGGCTTAATATGAAAAAGTTACAATTAAGTAGATTTATTAAAAGCGCTTTTCTTTTAGTAATTTTTGGCATGACTCTTGTTTCTTGCGGAAGAGCAAGACCTAATCCAAATAATCCTGATAGTGGTGATAACAACAATTCCGATAACGAAGAAAATAGCATCAAAATTAACATAAATTCCAAATACGCTGATATTTTTGTCAATGATCAATTATCTTTTAGTTGGACGGTTAGCGGAACTGATCAAACTGAAGTAATGTGGGATATAGTGAATGGTAGCGAATTTGTTGAAATAATTGATGCTTATCGTGGACAATTTTTAGGAATAAAAGAAGGAAGTGCGCAAGTAAAAGCATTTTTAACTCACCATCCTGAA
>JAQXNS010000109.1 GCA_029098125.1 bacterium | reverse complement strand
TGCAACCAACAAAAACCAACAAATGTCGGTTTACTACTATATGGACAAGAGAATAAATAAAAGTAAGCAAAAACTAAAAGAAAAATATATAGAATTACTATTTAAAAAAGAACCAGAAGAAATAAAAGTTAAAGAATTATGCGCTTTATCAAACATAAATCGTTCTACTTTTTATGAGCGATACGGGTATTTAGATGCTTTAGTAAGTGAAATTATTGAAGATGAAATTAAAAAAATTTCATTTGATGATGAAAGAAGTAACAAATTTTCTGTTGGTTTCGATCAAGTAAGCAAAGACGACATCAAAAGATACGTTGATCGATTTTATAGCAACAAGATTCTAGTTCGATTTTGTTCAGTTGAAAACAAAGAATTTTACATTAGCAAAATCATCACTAAACAAATTGAATCAGCATTATCTTTATTAAATAATATTTTGTATTACGAAGCCCTATTTCAATGTGTTGGAGCGTTAACAATATTAATAGAATTTTTAAACGATAAAAAAAGCCATCAAATCGATGATGTTATAGATATTGTTTATAAATACGCTTTGATAATGCTAAAAGATATTAATAAATCTTGATTAAGAACAATTTTTAAGTTTTATCAGTTATCTATTTCATAATTATTACATGGATTTTTTTAACTTTTTTATTATATTTTTTAACTATAAGATATAGTTTCTTGATTTTTTAAAAACTCACAAATTATAATGAGTGAAATATTAAATAAAGGTGGCTTTTATGATTTTTAATAATAATCCAGAGAAAAGAGCTGAAAAATTACAACAAAAGGCTTTAGAAAATCAACGTAATCATATTTATAAAGAGATGGTTGCTAAAGAAAAACTACATAAAAAAGAGAAAAAAATCGCTCCAAAAGATTCTTACATCTCGTTACAACACATCAATAAAATTTACGATAATAAAGTCCAAGCTGTTTTTGATTTCAATTTAGAAATCAAACAACATGAATTTATCGTTTTTGTTGGTCCATCTGGTTGTGGTAAATCTACAACATTAAGAATGATTGCTGGTCTTGAAGGAATTACAGCTGGCGATCTTTATATTGATGGAGTTTATGCAAATGATCTTGAGCCAAAAAACAGAGATATTGCAATGGTTTTCCAATCATATGCACTTTATCCACACATGACTGTTTTTGGAAATATGGCTTTTGGATTAAAAATTAGAAAAACTCCAACTCAACAATTTGATAAAAACGGAGAGCCACTAAAAGCAATTAACAAAGGTTTAATTAGAGATTTAAAACAAGAAGAGAAAAAGCTTGTTTCATATTTAAATGAATGTAAAGAAAAGAATTATGAACAAGAAAAAATAACTTCAATCGAAAAAGACATCGAAGAATGTAGAGAAAAAATTGAATATTTATCAAAAACTCCTGTTGATGTATATAAAAATAAACATGTTCCAAAAGAAACAATCAAACAAAGAGTCTTAGAAGCAAGTGAAATTTTACAAATTAATGAATTTTTAGATAGAAAACCAAAAGCTCTTTCTGGTGGACAATGTCAACGTGTTGCTTTAGGTAGAGCAATTGTTAGAAATGCTAAAGTGTTTTTAATGGATGAGCCTTTATCAAACCTTGATGCAAAATTAAGAGTTCAAATGAGAAGTGAAATCATTCAACTTCACAATAAATTAAAAGCAACAACAATTTATGTTACACACGATCAAACTGAAGCTATGACAATGGCAAGTCGAATTGTTGTTATGAAAAAAGGTTATATTCAACAAATTGGAACACCATCTGAAATTTATAATCATCCAGCAAATGTTTTCGTTGCAACATTTATTGGTTCTCCAGCCATGAATTTAATCGAAGGTGTGATGAAAAATAATGAAATAACTTTCAAAGATGGTACAAAAATCACTGTTCCAGATGATTTTGTAGTTGAAAGAGAGAAATTTTTCAAAGTAGAAAAAGAAAATTGCATCAAAGAAAGAGAAGAATTATTAGCTAATTTTTATGAAAGAAATAAGATTCTTGAAGCGATTAGCAATTTAGAAAAAGAAGAAAAAAGTGAAAAAACTGATGCTCAAATTGCAAAACTTAAAGAAGATTTAGACATAGTATTAAAAGGAAACAAACGTTTAGTCTATCTTGAAAAAGCAATAAATGAATATAATGAATGTGAAAAAACAGGCGAATATCCATTATTATTTGGTATTCGTCCAGAAGATATTTATGAAGTATCACATATTGAGGATTCATCTTGCTTATCACAAGAATTTGAACAAAAAGTAGTAGTGGCTGAACTTTTAGGACATGAATATTTCATTCACACAAATTTCTGTGATGAAAAAATAGTGGCAAAATTAAGTGCAAAGCATATTATTAATGTAGATGAAACGGTCAAACTTGTTTTTGATTTAAATAGAGCACATCTTTTTGACAAAGTTTCAACTAAGTTAATTAAGTAATGAAAAATCAAAATAGAATTGTTTCGAAAAATTTTAACTGTGAGACAGCCTCAACAAATAAAAGAATCTATGCTTCAATTTTAGATTCTTTATTTTTAATTATTGTTTCTTTCTTTTTGATAATTTCTGGAAATGAAATTTTTAAAACTACTGATTTTTACAAGCAAAATTACAGTGTTTTAGAGGAAAATCGAAAAAAATGTTATCAAATTGAAGAAGAAGCACACATTTATTCTTTTTCAGATAATGAAAACAAAGAATATAACACACCTGATAATATGAATGATGTGTTTGCTAGATACGCATACTCTCAAATTTTATTGAGTTATGATAAAAATCCTGAAATTTTTAATAAATATGATATAAAAGTTGAAAATTTGGAAGGGTACGAGCAAACAAGAGCCAGTTTTGAAAATGATCAATTAGCATATTTTTATATTTATTATTGTCCAAAATATAACAATTATAACGGGAAAGTTAACGATATTGTAAATTTTGGAAACATCGAACCAAAAGATTATTTTATTAAAACAATTAAAGATTATTCTCTTGGTGATATTTTTCTTTATGATTCACCTGATGAATATCCATATTTAAAAGGTGAAATTGCTTCAAATATTTTCCGTTATCTATTTAATAATGAAGAAAATTTAGAAAATGGTTTAAGTTCGTACAATTATTTAATACAAACCTTTAAAACAATTTGGGAAAAACAATCAAATGAATTAACATCTTCATCTAGATTTTTAGATGTTTATAATGTTTATCGCGACCATTATGCAGCTTTAGCACATACAATTTCTGCAATTTCTGTCTCTGTTTTTGTAATATCTTTTTTACTTATTATTGCTTTACCAACTTTCATTTTTAAAGCAAGAACTTTAGGAATGCTTATTTTTAAACTTGATATCATTAAAAAAGGTGGATATGTATTAAATTCATCTGAAATTATTATTAGAAATGCAATTTCATTATTTTTATTCTACCCAACAATGGTTATCACAATGTTTTTTGCAGGTGGAAATGGTGGGTGGATGTTCCCATTGTTTAGCATTGGATCAACATCAATTTCTATGTTCAATATCAGTGCGATAATGTTTCTTTTACCTATTATAAATGTATTTTTCATAATTATTAGGCCAGATAAAAAATCTATTTCTGACTTAATAATTAAATCAAACGTAGTTGATACAAAAAATAAAAATATAACTACATCAAATGACAAAAAAGTAAATGATTATAAAGAAGATATAAGAGCAAACTCTAATAGCTCAAATGAGATATTAGATTCGACAACTTTTAATAATATTGAAAGATAATTAGTGTTTGTTTTTGATTTTTTTTCGATACGACGATGGTGAATCGTCGTATATTTTTTTAAACTCTTTTGAGAAATAAAATTGATTTTTATAACCAACAGTTTCAGAGATTTGGCTTATTGTAAATTCGTGATGTTTGATTAATTCAATGGCTTTTGACATACGCAAATTTATTATATATTGCATTGGTGAAACACCCATTTCGCTTTTAAACAATCTTGATAAATATGGTGCTGTAAAATAAAATTCATTAGCAATTTTTTCGATTGTTAAATCTGGTTCGGTGTAGTGAATATTTATATACTTTATAATTCGTGAAACTGTGCTTTGTTGTTTGGTTTGAGATTCAAGATGTGATATTGAAAAATTATCGGTTAAAACCTTAAAAATTTTAAAAAGAAACGCAGAAATCAAATAAAATCTTCCTTCTTCACTACATTTTGCGTCTTCATTTATAGTTTTAATTGCTTGTTTTAGAAGCTCAGATGAATCCTCTAATGTGTAAATAAAATTATCATCAGAAAAATTTATCTGCTTTAGTAGTGCCTTTATTCCTTCTCCATTAAACTCAATCCAAATATAAGACCAAGGTGCTTTTTTATCAGGTTTGTATGAAAAATTTGAGTATGGTTGCATTATAAAAATGTCACCCTTATTTGCTTGAAAAATCTTGTTTTCTTTTGTGACAATTTTACCTTTTCCTTCGATGATGATATGAACAACGTAGCAATTCTTTGAAGAATTAATTACGCTTTTTGAAGATTTACATTTTTCGTATCCAACAACAAGTGGTGAAAAATTAATGCTTAAAGGTTTGCTGATATAGGACCAATATAGGTCTTTTTTTATTTCATTTTTTTCCATATATTCTATTTCAATAATATACCTAAATGTCAAAAAAGTATATAGTTTAGTAAATAAAATCTATTTTAGATAAAACAAGAAAATTTTATAATGTAAACGCTTACAAATATGGAAAAAACGAAAGAAATTATATTCACTAGAGAAGATTTAATTAGAAAACCAAAAAGTCAATCTTTATATTCTAAATATGGAATTACTCTTTTTCTTATGACTTTGCCAACTTTGGTATATGTTTTTATTTTCCATTATATGCCACTTGAAGGTTTAATCATTTCCTTTAAAGATTACAATTCTTTCCAAGGTATTTGGGGATCACCATGGACAAGCATGAGCGGATTTAAACATTTTTATAAATTCGTTACAGACCCAAATTTTTTGACTATTTTGACTAATACTTTGGTACTTTCGATGCTTTCAATTATTGTAAATTCACTTTTACCAATAATTTATGCCTTGTTTTTAAACGAAGTAAAAGGAAAAAGATACAAAAAAGTTATTCAACTTATAATGTATGCCCCATATTTTATTTCAGTCGTTGTTTTAGTTGGTATGCTTTTCGTTTTCTTTGACATAGATAGTGGTATTTTTACAAAAATATTAAAAGTTTTTGGCTATAGACAAGGAAGTTTGATGGAAAATCCAGATGCTTTTGCTGCAATTTATGTTATTAGCGGAGTATGGCAAGGTCTTGGCTGGTGGAGCATTGTTTACATGGGAACACTTGCTAATGTTGATCCGAATCTTCATGATGCAGCAAAAATTGACGGAGCAGGTAGACTCAGAAGGGTTTTTGCAATTAGTTTACCAGCAATTGTCCCTCTAGCAGTTATTATGTTTATTATGTCTATTGGAAATATCTTGAATGTTGGTTTTGAAAAGGTTTATTTGATGCAATTATCAACAAATTTATCAAAATCAGAGATCATTTCTACTTATGTTTATAGAATTTCATTCCCAGATTTTGGAACACCTCAATACAGTTATGCAACTGCAATTGGTTTGTTTAACAGTGTGATTAATGTCTTTATTTTGTGTATTGCAAACTTCATTTCGAAGAAAGTGAGCGACAATTCAGTATGGTAAGAAAAATTAGTACTGCTAAGATTTTTGATTGGATCATCAACATTTTGATGGGCGCAATTGCCATAATGTTTTTGCTTCCACTAGTTCACGTTGTGGTTTGTTCTTTCTCAAGCGTAAATCAAGTCATCGCTGGGAATGTTGGTTTAGTCCCGGTTGATTTTACTATTGATGGCTATAAAGAAGTATTTGCTGAAGAAAAATTATGGCGTGGTTTTGGAAATTCACTATTTTACACATTTGTTGGAACGATAATTCAAGTAACACTTCAAATGTTTTGTGCA
>JAQXNS010000108.1 GCA_029098125.1 bacterium | reverse complement strand
CCATGTCTAACAATAACTAATTCATAAGTTTTTGACATAATTTTTCTCCTTTTCAATACAGAAATATTTTAGTATCTTTTGCCTTTAATTTCTATATAAATATGAAAAAAGAATTAATCAAAAATTTTATAAATTTGTACGCAAAAAAACTCATAATACTTAAAAAGAGAATCTAAATTTTTCTATGTATCTAGCAATTTAATTCTAGGTTTTTCTTCGTTTCACATTAAAAAAGAATATTTTATGTAGAATTTTGATAAATTTTCAAAAAAACTAGCAAAAAGCAACAATTTTAAAGCTAAGTTTTTAAAAAAGGTAATAGTTCTTTTTTAAAAACCATTACCTTTTACTTACTATTTTAAAAACTATTGAATTAATTATAATGTTCCAAAAATTCTATCGCCTGCATCACCTAAGCCAGGTAAGATATAACCAACATCGTTTAATCTTTCATCAAGAGCTGCGATATAGATATCAACATCTGGATGTGCTTCTTCAACTTTTTTAACACCTTCAGGAGCACCAACAAGATTTAATAATCTAATATTTGTATATCCTCTTTTTTTAATCATAGTTACTGCATCAATTGCGCTTCCCCCAGTTGCAAGCATTGGATCACAAACAAGAACTAAAGGATTCTCGACTTTTGGTAATTTGCAGAAATATTCAACAGGTGTTAATGTTTTTTCATCTCTATACATACCGATATGGCCGATTTTTGCTGTTGGCAACATATTTATAACGCCATTACTCATGCCAATACCAGCTCTTAAAATAGGAACAACGATGATATTGTAATTTAATTTAAGTTTATCAACTTCTGAACCAGTTGGAGTTTTTATTTTTTCTCCTGTAGGTACAGCTTTCAAATCTTTAAAAACTTCGAGTGTCATTAAAGAAGAAATTTCATCCAATAATGTTCTAAAATCCTTTGAATTAGTTTTTTCATCTCTCATGTAATTTAACTTAACAGCAATGAGTGGGTTGTCAACGATGTGTAACATATTTAATCCTCCTTATCGTTCTTCTTTTTCAGAATTGTTCTAGGTGTTTCATCAACATCTGCAGCCGTTTCTGAAGGTATTTCATTATTTATATACATATGTCTTTTGACATTTGTAGCCATTTCGGAAAACTTTTCTTTTATTGGTTTTGCACTTTCTTTAATTGAATTAATAAAAGCCTTTGCTTTTTCATTTTCAGCGTTATTTTTAATTGATAATTTAAATCTTTCAAAATCAACGACAACTTTAAGTTCTTTAGCCTGTCCACGTAGTTTAATTGAAAGCATCACACTTTTAATAAAATCCAAAAGCAATAATGAATAATAACCACCAATAAAGAAAGTTAGTACCCATAAATGAGAATTTAAAAATTCTAAGAAATCAAATATAAAAGGCCCAATTAAAAACCAATAAATAATGGCTACTAATACCCGTATCGCACTAAATAAAGGACAAATAAGGCCTTGAATATTTCCTTTCATTTTTGAGTAATCCCATAATTTAATTCTCAAACCTTTAACAAAAATTATTCCAGCTATGTATTCAAGAACAGTTAAAGAAATTCCAACAACTATTATAAAAATAAGCGAAGTTAAGTAAAATGGAAGAGTCCCTTTTGGCTCAATAAAATTACTGTAATACGAAGGAAGAGTTCTAAAATCATTTAAAAAATATAAGAAAATTGTAGTAAAAAAATGAAGAATACAAACGCCAAAACCATATAAAGGTAAACATGGTCCTTTAAGAAATCCTGGATTAATCCATCTTTTCATTGAAAAAAATCGGCGAAAAATTACTTCACCGATCCATCCAATAAAACTACCAATTATAAACAAATATAAATATGAAAGAAATGTTCCAAATGGTCCACTAATTGTAATTTCTACGCTTTGAACTAAATTGTTTATACTCATATCGTTAAAAATTTTACTACCTAAGTACGGTTTTTCCTAATTATTTTTGTATAAAGTTTATTAGCTCTTGATAATCTGAGTACATATAGGCTCTATACAATCCAAGAAACATCTTGTAATCTTCCTTTAAAGAAGGTTTTTCTAATTTATAATTTAAATGTTCGATTACAATAAGATTTACATCTAAGAAAGATGCTTCACTATCTGTTCTATTTTTAATATATTGTTCTTCTTCAGGCAATAATCTAATACAAACTTTATTCAAATAAGCTCTCCTTGATTCATAATAAGTTGAAATAAACATTGTTACATAATATAAGAAATCTTTTTTAAAGGATTTTTCGATTTTAATGCCTTCTTTTTCAAGTTTTTCTTCAATTTCCTTAAGAAAATGTACGATTTTTTCAACAATTCTATAATTATCTTTACTTAAATCAATAATTGCTGGAGTTACAAACTCTTCATAATCTTTAAACTTTTTAAGCAATAAATCTTTATCAAATAATTCAGCTTTATAAATTCGATCGAATATTTTTTCTTTATATTGATTGAATAAATAAAGTTCGCTGCTACCAAAATCAAGTAGATTAGAAACAACAATTATTTTAGCTCCAGTTCCAATCAATGAAGTCAAATAAGATAAAAATGCATCATAATCACTTGAAGCATAACGCTCTAAATCGTCTAAAATTACAATTTTATTAGCGTGCAATTTGTTTATTTTAAGTAAATATTCGATTGTTTTTTTAGTATCTACTTCTTCATTAAATGGATTAATAACGTTAGGAATAATCGAAGTTGAAGTAATTGCATTTTTATGCACCTTCATGTAAAGATTTGTGTTAATTTCATCAATGTTTTTCATGCCATGAAGAGAAACATAATAAACTTTAACCTCATCTTGATTTAATGTGTCAATATACTCATTTAATAAATAAGTTTTACCGCTTCCCCATGGACCATCGATAAGAATTATATTGTATTCGCTATTAATAAATTTTTTTAGTTCGTCTAATAACAAGTTTTTATTCATAATTTTCACCATAAATATTGTATATTTTTTAAGTTATTTTGTGAATTTTTTCGCATATTGAAAAATGTATTATTTTTAACAAAATAACTAAAAATTTGGCTGTAAATTCATCGTAATTTTCTTACTAGTAGTTTTTTAGTACATATCTAGTTGTTTTCTAGTACATTTCTAGTACATTTCTAGTACATATGTATAAATTTTCTTACCATAAAGGTAAGTTTTTTAGTGAATTTTTTAATAATTTATAAAGAAATTAACTGATTTTATATAAAAATGAACGTTTTTATTTTTCCCTTTGTCTTATAAAAGATACGTTAAGACTAAAATTCATAGCATATTCCGTCTTTGTAGAATTTACCTTCTTTCAGTTTTATCTCTAAAATTATTGTATTTAAATCATCAAAGTTATTATGGCTATTATTTATCCATTCTTTAAATGCAAAAAATAATTTCTCTTTTATAAACTTATTTTCTTGTTTATTAATATATCCTCTATTATAGGCTTCACCAATTGCATTAAACCAAAAACCAGAAATTGCAACATTTTTATTATCCTGAATCTGTTTCATTTTTTCACTCAATGCATAAGTTATTACATAAAATGATCCATCATAATAAAAAGAATTAACATTTCTACAATGAGGAATATTATCAATGGATGTTGCAAGCGCAATAATCGAGTCTTTTCCAAACCTCTCTGACAATAAAAGATCTAATTCTTTACTTAACATTTTTAAAATTCTTATCAATTAATTCACTTTGCATATCTTTGCTTGCTTTCAAAAATCCATTTAAAACACTTGGATAATATTTTTTGAATTCAAGCTCATTTATCAAATTTAGGTTTTTCTCTAACATTTTCGATTCTCTATTAGAATCTAAAACAGGCATAGAGTTTTCTATTTTATATTGAGTAACTTTTTTAACAATATTCATTCTTTTTTCGTATAATTCGATGATTTTTCTATCAATCTCATCGATTTCTACTCTACATTTTTCTAATTCAGTCATTTTCTCTATCCTATTTATAATATAAGCATACCAAGTGGGTATCCAACAAGTAATGAAATGACAATTGTAATAACCATCAAAATCGAACCAAAAATCAAAACATCTTTTGTTGTAGCGTATTCGCTTCCAGCAACAATTGCTATATGTGGCATAGAAGGAGGTGTTGCAAAGGCAAAACTAGCCATCATTCCAATTATAGCAATAACAGCATTAAATGCTAAATCACTATTTCCGCTAGAAAGAATTGATGCTGCAACTGTTGCAACAAGCGTAGCAGTAACCATATTTGATGAAACATTTGTTTGAAGAGCAGCCCAAGTTGTAAAGATTATTAAGATCAATAAACTAGGCAAGGATAATATAGCTGGCCCAAGATTATTTTCAAGGAAAGCTTTAATTCCAATTTCATTATCTGTAAGAGCATATCCTAAAGCGAGTGTACTCGCACACATTAATAAACTTGCCCATGGAACGCCATTTTTAAATGCATCAACTATATTTAATAAAGGTTTTTTATCGATTCTTATCATGCAAAGAATAACTGTTCCAAGAATTGGTGGCATAGCTGTTCCGTATTTATTAATCGCATTATAAAATTCAGGTGAAATATCTTTAAACAAAGAAGGAATGACCCAGAGAAGAATGACAACTATAAAAACGGCTAAAGTAATAATGTCATTTTTGTTAATTTTTGGAATATTTTCTTTAATTTTATCAATTTCAATGTCTTTAAATTTTGAAACATCAGGTTTTATGATTAAAAGTAATACAAGAAGCATCAAGATAAAAGAAATAAAACCAACTGGAAAAGCGAAAAGAGTATAAAAAATTGGGCTGATTGTAATTCCAGCTGCACTCATTGCAAGAATTGGAAATACGTGAGCAATTGGAGTCATTCCACTACTTAACGAAACTGTAAAACCAAGGCCCATCATCATAACTTTAGCAACTTTATCACCTTTCTCGATGTTTGCAACTTTAAAAATTTCTTCAAGTATTGGGAGAATCACTACAAAAAGTACAGAAGGAGAAATAAATAAACCTAAAAATAAAACAGCTAGTAAAAATAAACTTATGAAAAAATACCCATTTTTCCTTGCGATTTTAGTTGAAACAAAACCCACCGCAATCTTTTTTATTAAACAAGTTTTTGATAAAGCATATGTCAAAACGAATGTAAAAAGTAAAAATATGAATGTTGCATTACCAAAACTTTTTATTAAAACATTGCTAAAACCTAAAGTATCAATAAATCCAAGTGCTAAAATACATAAAATGCTAGGCCAATCAATACCGATTGTGAGCCATAAAACTATGGAAGCAACAAAAATCGACAAAACGCCAATTGCATCCTGCGATAATCCTCCAAAAGAAGGAATAAAACGACCACAAAATGCAATTAAAGTACAAATAGAAATTATAGTTATTCTAAAAATAGTGTTGTCTTTCAATTTCATAATTAATTTTCAATCTTTCTTCTTAATATATCACCTTTCTTCAAAGGAATTTTTGAATTTATAAACAGTTGTTCTTTAACTTTTTTTGCTTCATCTAAATTTACGCCTTTTAAATCAACAATTTTTTCAACTTTAAATTGTTTATTAAACGAATCTGTTGGAGATAAAACTTCTAATGTGTCGCCAACTTTAAATTTATTGCGTAATTCAACAAGTACTTTGCCATCTTTAGAATCATCGATAACTGAAGCAATAAAATCATGCGTTTGCATTAATCTTGATGTTTCTAAATTTGTTTTATCATCTGCATTAAAATAAAATCCAGTTGTAAATGTTCGATTGCTTGTCTTTTTTAGCTCTTCAATGTAATCAAAATCTGGTTTTTTGTTGTTTAAAACATTATCTATCGCTCTTCGATAAGCGTTGACGACTGTCGCAACATAATAAGTTGATTTCATTCTTCCTTCAATTTTAAAACTAGTGATGCCGGCTTCTGCTAATTCTTTAATATGATTAATTAAGCATAGATCTTTGCTATTTAAAATGTATGTTCCTCTTTCATCCTCTTCAATTGGATAATATTCATTGAGGTCACTTTCTTCATTTTTTGAATAAATTGCATAATTCCATCTACATGGTTGAGCGCAAGCGCCTTTATTTGAATCTCTTCCGGTAAAATAATTAGATAATTGGCATCTTCCACTATAAGAAATGCACATTGCACCATGAACAAAACATTCGATATCAACATCA
>JAQXNS010000107.1 GCA_029098125.1 bacterium | reverse complement strand
TATTGAATTTCACTGTAACTTTTTTCTATTAATCCTATATATAATATATAAGTTCTAATTGCGATTGTTGTTTTGCAAGATCTTAAGATGCTCATTTCATCATCATTTAATTCGCGAATCAATTTTTCGCCTTCTTGAACATCTTTTGTCATAAAAGTAATGAATATTTTGTTGAATTTTACTTCTCTAACCGTTGATTTTGCTATTTTTTTCTCGTTATCTAGCAAATTATCAATAATTTCAAGTGCTTTTTCTGCATCACCTTTTCGATAATACATAAGGGCTGTGATAAGATTAACTTGAGCTGTAAAATCTGTAATTTCATCAAATACTTTCATGTCTTGATAATCTTCTTGATAATATTCACTAGCTTCAATAGCAAGTTTTTCGTTAAAAGCACCACTATTAATCTTTTTTGATAACGCGATAAGACGGTAGCCATCAGTCATGCTATCAAGTTTTGCTGGAAAATAATTATATAAAAGGAAGCAAGCACCAACTGTTGCAACAATTGTGATACCATATTTGATGAACATTAAATTTTTTGCTGAAGTTGAATCTTTTATAAAAATGTTTACACAATATAAAGCTACAAATTCAAGTAAAATCAATACAAGTGGCATAAAAACAAAGGTCATTGGATATGATTTTTCACTTTTTGGAGCAATTTTTGTTTCACCAGCTAAACCATTAAATGATGTGAATTTAAATTTAAAATATTTTTTGCCTGTATCATAATGTTTAACTTTGTATAAGCAAAAACCTAACATATTGATTGATAAAACTTCATATTTGCCTATTTTTGCACCAATTGCGTGTCCAATTTCCATAAAAAGAACATTAATTAAAATTCCAATTAAGAGCGCTAGTAAAACAAATCCGAAATTAGTACCTTGATTAGTTGAAAGATATCCGCTTTCAATTGCAGGTCTAAAAACAGTTAGTCCTACAATAATGATGATCGTGCCCATTAAGATATAGATTAAACTAGAAAATAAGTCTTCTTTATTCATAAATTCCTCCTTTTGCATATCGATCAAACGTCTGATTACAAAAGTTACTTTTAAATTCTAAATAAAATGTGTGATTTAGTAAACGTTTATATTTTTTTGGAATAGTTTTGAATTATAACAGCAACCGTATCTTCATTAATAAATGATAATAACTTATCAACAATTTCTTCAATTTTATACTCTTTTTTTTCTAAATAATAGATACTTTGATGAGTTAAACTGTTCGAAAAAAATCTAGATAAGTCAATTTTACTATCAATTCCTAGATTAAATTTGTTTAGATAAGATGAAAACGCTTTATAAAAGTAAGAAAAAATGGCTTCTTCAACAATTTCTCGAGCAGATGAAGATAAAATTTCAGTAAAGAAATCAAAACTAGCATAATATTGATTGAACAAACTTGTCAAAATCGTTTCAATCTTGTTTGTTTCAATAATCACAAAAGGTTTTTCTTTTACGATGTCGTAAACTAGATCAAAAATATTTTTATAATGATAATAAAAACTTTGTCTTTTAATATTAATTTCTTCACACAAAAGATTTACATCTATTTCATCAAGATTTCTAACTTTTAATAATTCAACAAATTTTTCTTTTAATTTGGTTTCAATATCTTTCATTATTTTTTAATCTCTTTCTTACAAAATTTACAAAATATATACCTATTAATACAAGTATTTCAGTTAATACCATGACTAAAATTATTAATATATCGGTTGCTGAAGGGATTCTTGGGGCATTATTTGGATATAAATTTAACCAGTTTGTGCTATAAATCGACCATATTGAGATGATAAAAAATAAAATTAAATCGATTCCCATAACAAAAATTCTAAACTTATTTAAAGGTAAAATTGTAATTAAAAGTACAAAAACACTCGAAATTGATATAAACCAGGTTGCATTTGTTCTTGCAATTTCAATCGCATCGCTATTTAAATCTCTAATCCCGTTATAATTTGTTCCAAAAATAATTGTATAAAAAACAATTACAATAAACGCTAGAGAAATTCCTGGCGGGACTGCTTTTAGAATAATATTATGAATAAATCCACCTTTAATTCTTTCTTTGTTTGGTTCAAGAGCAAGGAGGAATGCACTCATTCCGATCGATGCAATTTCCCATGCGTAGAAGCATCCAGGTGTAAATGGCCAACCAACTCTTGTAAATAATCCAAAAAAGAGGAAGAAAACATTTAAAATCGCGCTAAAACTCGTTTTTATCAAGAAAAGTGAACAAGTTCTTTGTAAATTATTTATGACTCTTCTTCCTTGAAAAACAACTTCAGGCAACCCACTAAAATTGTTGTCAACCATGATTAAACTTGCTAAATCTTTAGCTGCATTTGCACCATTTGCAACAGAAATTGATACATTTGCCGCTTTAAAAGCTAAAATATCGTTTACACCATCGCCAAACATTGCAACTGTGTGACCTTTTTTAATCAAAGATTCTACAATTAATTTCTTTTGTTCTGGTGAAGTTCTACCATAAACATTATATTTTTCAGCGTTTTCAATAATAAAATTATCATCTTTTGTTGATAAATTTACCGAATTTTCTGCACCACGAATATCAACTTCTTTTGCAATACTTTGAACTGTTAAATCGTTGTCGCCACTTATAACTTTGATAGTAACTTCGTTGTCGTTAAACCATTTGATGATTTCTTTTGC
>JAQXNS010000106.1 GCA_029098125.1 bacterium | reverse complement strand
ATCTTATTTAAATAATAAATTTAATAACGGGGAAAATATTGAGGTTCTTGCAGGAACTTTAAATGATGAAGAACATAAAACCGGATTGATTTTAACTGATTATTTAATCGATGCTTATAATGATTATTATAATAAAGAGATACCATACGAAGATTTTATTGGTGATTTCCAACTAGATTCACGCCCAAAAACTTTTAGAATTAATGCCATTATAAAAACATATTATAAAGAAAAATTCAGATCTGTTTATGAAAAATACATTGAAATAAAGAATAATGGATTTGTATACGAAGATTTTTATACTTTTAAAAAATCTAAAGCATACAATGATTACCTAAATTATCTTAAAAATTTTGAATTAACATGCGCTTACTCAATGAATAAAAATTTCTACAATGACATCCAAACAGATGATAAGTATTGCAATGAAGTATTATTTGGCAGCCTATTTTTAAGCGATAAGCCTGATCTTATCTATGGCAGAGCAACCACTTATGGGCAAGTAGCAATATCAAGGGTAATAAACAACAATTTAAAAGATTATGAAATTACAATAAGTCAAACTGCTAAAAACATTTTATCTCCTATTTTTGGCACACAAGATTTAATTGGTAAAGAATTTTATTTACATAAAACACAAGATAATTATTATAAAAGTGAAATTACCAACTCAATAAAGTTAAAAATTGTCGGAGAATCTGCCTGGAGCTATGTAAATGAATTTACAAAAAACGAAATTAATGCCATGCATAGAAAAATATATGGTTATGTCGTACCTCTTAACAATCTAAATGAAAGTGCACTAAAAGTTGCAATTGAAAGAGGAGCAACCATTGTAGATAAAGATTCAGAAGTTTATTCATTAACCTATAAAACCTTAATTCTATATCACGATATATTTATCATGATTCAATATTTGATAATTGCTATGCTTTTAATATATTTTGTAATATATTCCATTAAATCAATCAAAGAAAAACAATATCAAATCGGTGTTTTTAAAAGTTTAGGACTCAATAATTTCAATATTAGCTTTATTTTTGTAGGAAAAACTATAATAGTTGCACTGCTTTCGCTCCTAATTACATCAATTTTGGGTTATCCTTTCTTAAACCTAGCAAATTTCTTATTGTTAAGTAGTTACGGGGTAATATTTGGAAACGATTTAAAAAACTTAAATATTTTCTACTTCCACCCTAAAATTTTTATTTTTCATTACGTAATGAATATAATTTTATTTTTATTAATTAGTTTTATTCCATTAATTATATTAAGAAAGGTTGAACCTGCAAAAATAGTAAATAACGCAAATGACTAATTAAAAAAGGTGATTTCAATCACCTTTTTTAATTATTTTACAAATGTAATTTTGTGAACTATTATCTCTTTGTAACCAACGCCATCACCATAAGATGGTTGAATGATCAATTGACCAAGACTTTTTGATGTGTCATTTGGAGTATCAAAAGTAAATCCATTCCACCCATCTTTAAGAGTGAACCAACCTTGATTCAAGCCATCATTATTAAATTCTTCAGTTTGGCCATAATCGTTAGTTTTCATATAAATTGGTAAAGTTGTACCGAGAGGAATGTTACATGTTACCTCAAATTTAATAGAAGAATAAGTCACTGAATTATCAAAGTTAAGTATAAATGAATCCCAATTATTTTTCTTATCAATAAAGGATAAGATTTGACCATATTCATGAATTGTAACATCAAAATCATTGTAAGTATTGTATGTTGAATTTGATTCAAAAGAACTATTCAATGTATCGTCATTAATAAATGTTGATTTCATTAATGAGACCGATTTAATAACAATTTCAACATGACCTGCATTTGGTGTACGATCAAATCTTAATGCGACATTACCCCAAGTGCTAGATAACTTATCTGCATACGAACTAAGGTTGAAATTTTTTCTAATCAATCCTTTTTCTTTTCTTCCATCAATGCCAACAAATGTTTGATATTTATTAGACTCATTATCTGCACCAATTTCAACTCCTATCTCTGTCAAAGTAACGTCACTTTTAACCTCAAATGCTACACTTAAATAATTAAATTTTGCATTATCTTTGTTAAATTCTAAAATTACAGAATCCCAAGATAAGTTACCTTTAGTTGAAGTTGAATCAAAACTTATATGATAACCATCATTTTCTTTTGCAACATTATAACTTTTATTACCATTATAGTAATTTGCACTAATAGCACCATCATTTTTAAAATTCTTAGCTAAATATCCATCTTGGAAGGTAGCTACTAAATTCATTTCACTACTATTAGCAATAAATTTGAGATTAGATAAATTCTCTAATTCAGTTCCATTATAGGTAAGTGAAGATAAATAAGTACCTTCTTTTGCAAAGGTTGTTAGCTCAATTATATCTCCGACTTTATATGAATCTTTTGAAGTTGAAATTCGTCCATTACCACTTTCTACAATATTAAGTGTAACGTCACTTCTATTATCATTAAGTGATGTTGTTTTTGCTGTCGATTCAATTTTATTTTCACCATCAATCAAAGATAATGATGCAGTGATTTTATAATCTAAAGCACTAGCATCGTAATTTTCTAGTGATAGATCAAATTTAATTGTATATGAAGCAATATAATATGTTTTCTCTCCTTTAACATTGCTAAATTCAGTACCATTCCAATAATTTAGTTTGCCTTGAAGGTTAACACTTTCATAAACGGTTGAAACTTCTTTTTTAACAATGCTAGTTTCATAAGTTCTTGTATATTCAAGTTTTACAGAAGAACTTTTTAATGAAAATGGTGTTAAAAATCTTAAATATTGATTTCCATTTTCATCATAACCGTGTTGAGATATAGTAGGAAACACTTCGTTTTCACTGCTAGTTTCAATATTAGCTTTTTTAATTTCACTTGTTAAAAATGGATCTCTTGCTTCTTCATAAAAATTTACTTTCGTACTTGGAGAAGAGATAAAAGCAGATGAAAGAACGAAAATTGGCAAAAGTTTAATTACTTTTTTCATATTATTCTTTTCCTCCATCAAAAATTGTCCAGGTTTCATCAGGATCAAAAGTCTCTAATGTACCATTATTTTCAATGCCACTATTTAAAATGACATCTTCTAGATGCACAAAAAGAACATCTAAATTAGGTTTATTGTAGTTTTTCATAATAGCCCTCTAAAAATATATTACTTTTAATTTATAATATATAAATTAATGAACAATATCGAAAAACTGACATTATTATGATTTTTTTACCACTTAAAAACGTCCAAGAAGTTTTGGACGTTTTTAGAATAAATTTTAATTTTTAAATTCCTGGGAAGGTCATATTAATCGAAGATAAATTAAATTCAATTAAGTATTTGGCTGCTGTTTGGAATCCACTTTCTAGAAGTCTAGCATCAGCTATAACCCAAGCAGCAACATCTGCATTAACACAAGAAATTGCATATAATCCCCAACAATAAATGTCTGCAACAACAAGTCCTATTAATGCTCCAGAAACAAGACCAAGCATACTGTTTAAGAATTTTCCAAAGCCATTAGATTCAAGAATATTTTGTAGTGCTTTAAAGATTATTTTTAAAAATAGAAGACCTACTAGAAAAGTTAGAATATAACTGGCAATTAAAATAAGAGTTGGGCCAGCAGCGTTTGTTTCACAAAATTCCTTAACAGCTTGAATATTTTCAATCAATAGTCCACTAACCCATCCACCTAAATAGAAAGATAGAAGAGCTGAACCTGCAAAAGAAAATAATTTAGAAGTATTCTTTATAAAGCCGCCAATTAAGCCGCTTAGCGCAAATATTGAAACAATAATTAGAATAACAATATCATTAATTGCCATACTATTTTGCCTTGCCTTGGTTAGCAACAGCATTCATAGCAGCTTTAATTTTTTCTTGGTCGCCTAAATATCTCTTTGAAAGAACGTGGAAAT